>NZ_JAHZDL010000069.1:0-14072 GCF_019422385.1 Flavonifractor sp. | reverse complement strand
TGCTCCAGATCCACAACCCCATCCTCACCTCCACCGACATGATGAAGATCCGGGCCATGAACCAGCCCGGCTTCCGGGTGGCCACCGTGTCCATGCTCTACTATAAGAACACCCCCCTGGATCGGGCCCTGAACCACCTGGCCCTGGCGGTGGACAGGGCCTGGCGGGAGGGGGCCAACATCATCATCCTGTCCGACCGGGGGGTGGACGAGAACCACGTGGCCATCCCGTCCCTGCTGGCGGTGTCCGCCATCGAGCAGCACCTGATCCGCACCAAGAAGCGCACGGCGGTGTCCATCCTGCTGGAGTCCGCTGAGCCCCGGGACGTGCACCACTTCGCCACCCTGCTGGGCTACGGCGCCCGGGCCATCAACCCCTACCTGGCGGAGGAGACCATCGTCTCCCTCATCGAGGAGGGGGTGCTGGACAAGGACTTCCACACCGCCGTGGCCGACTACGATGCCGCCATCCTCCACGGCATCGTGAAGATCGCCTCCAAGATGGGCATTTCCACCCTCCAGTCCTACCAGTCCGCCCAGATCTTCGAGGCCATCGGCATCAGCCGGGACGTGATCGACCGGTACTTCACCAATACCGTCTCCCGGGTGGGGGGCATCGGCCTGAGGGAGATCGCGGCCATGGTAGACCGCAATCACTCCAAAGCCTTTGACCCCCTGGGCCTGGACACCAATCTGGAGCTGGACAGCCTGGGTGAGCACAAGGCCCGCGCCGGCGGAGAGGATCACATGTACAACCCCCGCACCATCCACCTGCTCCAGGAGGCCACCCGCCGGGGGGACTACAGCCTGTTCCGGGAGTACACCGCCCTGGTGGACGACGAGACCAGCCCCCACACCCTCCGGGGCCTGCTGGACATGAAGTACGCCGACACGCCCATCCCTATCGACGAGGTGGAGAGCGTGGACTCCATCGTCAGGCGCTTCAAGACCGGGGCCATGAGCTACGGCTCCATCTCGAGGGAGGCCCACGAGTGCCTGGCCCAGGCCATGAACCTGCTGGGGGGCAAGTCCAACTCCGGCGAGGGCGGCGAGGAGCCAGACCGGCTCCAGGATCCCGCCCGGTGCTCCGCCATCAAGCAGGTGGCCTCCGGCCGCTTCGGCGTCACCAGCGAGTACCTGGTCTCCGCCAAGGAGATCCAGATCAAAATGGCCCAGGGGGCCAAGCCCGGCGAGGGCGGCCACCTGCCTGCCGGCAAGGTCTACCCCTGGATCGCCAGGTGCCGCCACTCCACCCCCGGCGTCACCCTGATCTCCCCGCCGCCCCACCACGACATCTACTCCATTGAGGATCTGGCCCAGCTGATCTACGATCTGAAAAACGCCAACCGGCAGGCCCGCATCTCCGTCAAGCTGGTCAGCGAGGCGGGCGTGGGCACCATCGCCGCCGGTGTGGCAAAGGCCGGGGCCCAGGTGGTGCTCATCTCCGGCTATGACGGCGGCACCGGCGCCGCCCCCCGCACCTCCATCCACAACGCCGGCCTGCCCTGGGAGCTGGGCCTGGCGGAGACCCACCAGACCCTGATCCAGAACGGCCTGCGCTCCCGGGTGGTGGTGGAGACCGACGGCAAGCTGATGAGCGGCCGGGACGTGGCCATCGCCTGCATGCTGGGGGCGGAGGAGTTCGGCTTTGCCACCGCCCCCCTGGTGACCATGGGCTGCGTCATGATGCGTGTGTGCAATCTGGATACCTGCCCCGTGGGCGTGGCCACCCAGAACCCGGAGCTGCGCAAGCGCTTCCAGGGCAAGCCGGAGTACGTGGTCAACTTCATGCGCTTCATTGCCCAGGAGCTGCGGGAGCACATGGCCCGTCTGGGGGTGCGAACGGTGGAGGAGCTGGTGGGCCGCACCGACCTGCTCCAGGTCCGCAATCCGGCGGTGAACGAGCGGGCGGCCACGGTGGATCTGTCCGCCATCCTGAACAACCCCTACGTGGGCACCGGCGCCAAGACCCACTTCGACCCCGCCGACGTGTACGACTTCCGCCTGGAGGACACGGTGGATCTGAAGGTGCTGGAGAAGAAGCTGGGCAAGTCCCTCCAGCGGGGGGAGCCCAAGCGGCTGGAGCTGACGGTGTCCTCCACCGACCGGGCGGTGGGCACCATCCTGGGCTCCGACATCACCCGCCTCCACGGCAGTGAGCTCACCGACGACACCTTCACCGTCAAGTGCACCGGCGGCGGGGGGCAGTCCTTCGGCGCATTCCTCCCCAGGGGCCTGACCCTGGAGCTGGAGGGGGATGCCAACGACTACCTGGGCAAGGGCCTGTCCGGCGGTAAAATCGTGGTCTATCCGCCCAAGAACAGCGCCTTTGTGCCCGAGGACAACATCCTGGTGGGCAACGTGGCCCTCTACGGGGCCACCAGCGGCACGGCCTTCCTCAACGGCGCGGCGGGGGAGCGGTTCTGTGTCCGCAACTCCGGCGCCACCGCGGTGGTGGAGGGCGTGGGCGACCACGGCTGCGAGTATATGACCGGCGGCCGGGTGGTGGTGCTGGGCCCCACGGGCCGCAACTTCGCCGCGGGCATGAGCGGCGGCGTGGCCTTCGTGCTGGACGAGGGCCGGGACTTCTACCTGCGGCTGAACAAGGCCCTGGTGTCCATGGAGCTGGTCACCGAGCAGCACGACATCGCCGAGCTCAGGGGCCTGATCCAGGCCCACGCGGACGCCACCGGCTCGCCCAAGGCCAAACGGATTCTGGCCGACTTCGACGCCTGGCTGCCCAAGTTCAAGAAGATCCTGCCCCACGACTATGACCGGATGCTGCGCACCATCGCCCAGTACGAGGAGCGGGGCATGAACCGGGAACAGGCCCAGGTGGAGGCGTTCTACGCCAACACCCGGGGAAAGGGGGAATAACCATGGGAAAACCCACTGGATTTTTGGAATACACCCGCCAGGGCAACCCCAGCGAGGCCCCGCTGGCCCGCATCGGGCACTACAACGAGTTCCACCCCCGGCTGGGCCGGGAGGAGCGGATGCGGCAGGGGGCCCGGTGCATGGAGTGCGGCGTGCCCTTCTGCCAGTCCGGCGCGGTGCTGGGCGGCATGGTGTCCGGCTGCCCCCTCCACAACCTGATCCCCGAGTGGAACGACCTGGTCTACCACGGCAGCTTCCACCACGCCCTGGAGCGGCTGCTGAAAACCAACAACTTCCCGGAGTTCACGGGAAGGGTGTGCCCCGCCCTGTGCGAGGCGGCCTGTACCTGCGGCCTCCACGGGGAGCCGGTGACCGTCAGGGACAATGAGCTGGGCATCATCGAGGACGCCTGGGAGCGGGGGCTCATGAAGCCGCGGCCCCCAAAAAACCGCACTGGAAAGCGGATTGCGGTGGTGGGCTCCGGCCCCTCCGGTCTGGCCTGCGCCGACCAGCTCAACAGTCGGGGCCACTCCGTCACCGTGTTCGAGCGGGAAGACCGCCCCGGCGGCCTGCTGATGTACGGCATCCCCAACATGAAGCTGGAGAAGTCCATCGTCCAGCGGCGGCTGGATCTGATGGCCGCCCAGGGGGTGGAATTTCGCACCGGCGTGGACGTGGGCAAGGATATAAGCCCGGAGGAGCTGCGCCGGGACTTCGACGCGGTGGTGCTCTGCTGCGGCGCGGCCAATCCCCGGGATCTGGACCTCCCCGGCCGGGAGGGAGAGGGCGTCTGGTTCGCGGTGGACTTTTTGAAGGAGACCACCCGGGCCCTGCTGGACACCGGCTTACAGGAGGGCACCTATCCCTCCGCCAAGGGGAAGCATGTGGTGATCGTGGGCGGCGGCGACACGGGCAACGACTGCGTGGGCACCTGCATCCGCCACGGCTGCGAGAGCGTCACCCAACTGGAGATGATGCCCAAGGCCCCGGACCGCCGCGCGGAGAACAACCCCTGGCCCGAGTGGCCGAGGGTGTGCAAGACCGACTACGGCCAGGAGGAGGCCATCGCCGTCTTTGGCCATGACCCGAGGATCTACGAGGCCACCGTATCCAGGCTGATCCGGGACGAGGGAGGCGCCCTCACCGCCGTGGAGACCGTCCGCCTGGGGCCGGATCACAAGCCCCTGCCCGGCACGGAGCAGACCCTGCCCTGCGAGCTGCTGCTCATCGCCGCCGGTTTCCTGGGCCCCCAGGACTACGTGCCCGAGGCCTTCGGTCTGGCCCGGACGGCCCGCTCCAATGTGCAGACGGCGGAGGGGGGCTACGACACCGGCGTGGCGGGCGTGTTCGCCGCCGGCGACATGCGCCGGGGCCAGTCTCTGGTGGTGTGGGCCATCCAGGAGGGCCGCGCCGCCGCCCGCCAGGTGGACGAGTACCTGATGGGCTACACCAACCTGGAATAGCGACAAAAGGTGCGCGCCGCAGTTTGCGGCGCGCACCTTTTGAGTTTAGGGGACAGGCGGTGTGTTCATCTCCTGCTGGAGGACGTCCAGGAATCGGCACAGGTGAAATCCGTCACAGACCGCGTGGTGAACCTGGGCGGCGAGGGGCAGGAGCGCCTTTCCGCCGCGCTCCTCCAATTTCCCCAGAGTGAAGATGGGGAGCAGATAGCGGTGGTCGGCGGTGTGGAGGTGGAAGGACGTAAAGCTGGCCCAGGGCACCATGGAGACGTTGAAGCAGTTCTCCGGCATTCCGGGCTTGGGGAACATCCCCGCCCCATCGCCATACTGATGCAGATCGTCGGCATACCGGCGGCAGAAGGCCCCGTAGTCGTCGGTATAGGCCGTCCACAGGCTGGAGAAGGTCTCCGTCTCGGGGTGAAAGACGGTGTAGCTGGGGTACATGGAGTGGTAGCGCACCAGCTGTCCGTCCGGGCGGAAGGCCATGCGGAACTGCCCGAAGCGGTTGACGGTCTTGGTCAGCAGGTAGAGCATGGTGGGGTAGAGCTTCAGCCCCGCCCGCCGTATGGCGGTCAGCTCCAGCTGGACGGTCATGCTGTAGGAGCAGGGGACGGCATTCAGATAGTGGTCAAAATACTCCGCCCGGGGCCAGTCCGCCGGGTCGATCACCTGATAGTCCATAGGGGATGCCTCCTTTTCTCAGTTCCATCATACACAGACGGCGGGAATTGTCAAGGGCCGGCGTCAGAGACCGCCGTGCGGCTGAAAGAGAGGGGGCGGGGCAGTCCGGTGTGCTATAATGAAGTCAATCTTGGACGAAAGAGGAAGTGTGCATATGCAGTATGAGGAGATCCGCCGGCAGGTGCTGGGCGCCATCCGGGAGGCCCAGGCGCGGGGGCTGATCCACGGCACCTCGGGGAACATCGCCGTGCGGCAGCCCGGCGGGGATGTGGTGGCCATCACCCCCAGCGGCCGGCCCTACGACACCATGCAGCCGGAGGACATCGCCATCGTCACCCTGTCCGGGGAGTGGATCGACGGGCCCTACAGGCCCTCCTCCGAGACCCCCATGCACACGGCGGTGTACCGGGCCCGACCCGATGTGGGGGCCACGGTGCATACCCACGCCCTCTACTCCACCGTCATGACCATGGGTCTGGACGAGCTGCCCCCCTCCACCCCGCCCCAGGCGGAGTTCGCCCCCATGCGGGTGGTTCCCTTCGCGGTGCCCGGCTCCCAGAAGCTGGCGGACTATGTGACCGTGGCCCTGGGGGCGGATGGGCTGGCGGTGCTGCTGCGCAACCACGGCAACTTCTGCTGCGGCAGGGACATCTCCGCCGCCATGACCGCCGCCGTTTACGTGGAGGAGGCCGCCCAGGTGGCCTACCACGCCACGCTCCTGGGGCAGTTCCACCCCCTGGCGGCGGAGGACGTGCAGGCCTGCAAGGACATGCTGGCAGCGGGCAGGGCCGTGTGACAGAACAAAAAGCGGGCCGGGCGGCGGGTGTAGCCGCACTGCCGCAGACGGTGCCACAGCTCCACCATACCCAGATTTGGATTGCGGCGGCGCATGTCTCGAATCAGCTTCATCTCCGCCTCTGTGTGCTGATTGGGATGGCTATGGGGCCGCCGGGACCGGCACGCCAGGGGTTCCATGGTTCCATCTCAGCGCACCTTCCGGAAGTAGACGTATGGCCGGCTTTTGTTATACTTCCGGCTGGCGTGGCTGACGCCATATTTTTCTGCGTACTTCATCATGTACCAGTCGGCGGAAATAAAGTACCAGTAGGCGGGAATAAAAAGTACCAGTAGGCGGGAATAAAAATTTATCTTGACAGCAAACTGTGCTTCTGCTATAATATCAGAGCAAAATAAAGCAGGAACGGTACCCCCTTCCTCACCTCCCGCCCACGGCAAAGAGGTTAATCGGGCTGTGCGCACACGGAATTCCTCCGGGTGTGCTTGGCTGTGATGCGGGTGCCGTTCTGGCAGCCGTTTTTTTGTGTTCATTTGAGAATTGGAGGTGCTTTCGTATCAGCAAACAGGGTCATCAAATCAACGAGGAGATCCGTGACAAAGAGGTCCGGCTGGTCTCTGAGACCGGCGAGCAGCTGGGCATCATGTCCGCCCGGGACGCGCTGGAGCGCGCTGCGGAGGCCAACCTGGATCTGGTGAAGATCTCCCCCACCGCCAATCCCCCCGTGTGCAAGCTCATGGACTACGGCAAGTACAAGTTCGAGCAGACCAAGCGGGAGAAGGAGGCGCGGAAGAACCAGCACATTGTGGAGATCAAGGAAGTGCGCATGTCCCCCAGCATTGACGTGAACGACTTCAACGTGAAGCTGCGCAACGCCCAGAAGTTCCTGGCCGAAGGCAACCGGGTGAAGGTCACCGTCCGATTCCGGGGCCGCGAGATGGCGCACACGGACATCGGAAAGGGCCTGCTGCTCAAGTTCGCGGAGCAGTGCGCCGAGGTCGCCGCGTTGGACAAGGAGCCCAAGCTGGACGGACGGCACATGTCCATCTTCCTCTCCCCCAAGGTTGCCAAGGAAGCCAAGAAGAACTGAGCGCGAGCCCGCACTTTGAATTGAACAGAAAAGGAGTTTACCACCATGCCTAAGCTGAAAACCCACAGCGGCGCGAAGAAGAGATTCAACCTGACCAAGTCCGGCAAGGTCAAGCGCGCCCATGCCAACAAGCGCCACCTGCTCAACGGCCACGGAAAGGACACCAAGCGCAAGAGAGGCCTCCGCGCCGGCGCGTATGCGGACAAGACCAACGCGCCCGCCATCAAGCGCATGATCCCCTACAAATAATCTTTACCTGAATATAGGAGGCTTTTTACAATGGCTAGAGTTAAAGGCGCGATGATGACGCGCAAGAGAAGAAATAAGGTCCTCAAGCTGGCCAAGGGCTACTGGGGCGCCAAGAGCAAGCACTTCAAGATGGCCAACGAGCAGGTCATGAAGTCCCTGAGCTACGCCTACACCGGCCGCCGGCTGAAGAAGCGCGACTTCCGCTCCCTGTGGATCACCCGCATCTCCGCCGCCTGCAAGATGAACGGCATGAACTACTCCACCTTTATGAACGGCCTGAAGAAGGCCGGCGTGGAGATCAACCGCAAGATGCTGGCGGAGCTGGCTGTCAACGACAAGGCCGCGTTCACCGCCCTCACTGAGATGGCCAAGGCCAAGCTGGCCTGAGCCTGCATCCAGCAAACTCTTAAACCGCCGCGGCAGAGCCGCGGCGGTTTTTTTCGTCCCCGCCTCCGGGCGGCGCGGCACGGGGCAATACCCTCTGTATAATCCTTTGCCCCATGGCGGAAGAACTGCAAATTCTCCGCTTGCAGGCCGGGTGTTTCCCGCCTCCGTCCCAGGGAGTCCTGCATTCTGTTCCGAAGGAAAGTTCCGGATTTTCTCTTCTATGGCCAGTTTTCCACACTTTCCGGACACTATTCTTCTTGCCATCTACTTGACATAATTTTTACAATGTAAGCTCTCTACAGAGCGTTATGCACATTGTCCACCTTGTTTTCCACACCCCTTCCCCCTTAGGCACCTGTGGTTTTATCCACTTATCCACCGGATTTTCCACCCGCTTCAATTGAAGTTCGGCGTCTTTCCGCGCCGGTCAGTTTAGTAGACATAACGCATTTTTTCTGCTTCGCTGCACCTCCGGGACGCCGCGCCTTCATATCCGCCTGGCCCACTTTTCGATAAAAAAGCATCCGCCGTGTGCGGATGCTTTTTTATTCAGCCCAGCTCGATAGAGCGGGTGGCGTAGGCGTTGAGATCCAGGCCAGCCCGCCGGCCCGCCAGGTACTCATAGTAGGCCTGGCAGCCGATCATGGCCCCGTTGTCCCCACACAGGGACAGCTCGGGCAGGTATAGCTTGTCGCCGCTCCGGCGGCAGGCCCGCTCCAAGTCCGCCCGGATGCGGGTGTTGGCCGCCACGCCGCCGGCCACGGCCACCTTGCCGTAGCCCAGGCGTTTGGCGGCCTCCATGGTGCGGGGCACCAGGGTGTCGCTGACGGCGGCGGCGAAGGAGGCCGCCAGGCCGGGCAGATCCAGGGTCTCCCCCTTCTGCTGGGCGTTGTGGGCCAGATTGAGCACCGCGGTCTTGAGCCCGGAGAAGGACATGTCCAGGGGTGCTCCGGCCACGTGGGCCCGGGGCAGCTCATAGCGGGTGTCGTCCCCGCCCTGGGCCAGCCGATCCATAGGGGCCCCGCCGGGGTAGCCGATTCCCAGCACCCGGGCCACCTTGTCGAAGCACTCACCGGCGGCGTCGTCCCGGGTGGCCCCCAAAATCCTCATGCGGATGTAGTCCTGCACGTCCACGATCATGGTGTTGCCGCCGGAGACGCACAGGCAGACAAAGGGGGGCTCCAGCTCGGGGTGGGTGATGTAGTTGGCGGCGATGTGCCCCCGGGTGTGGTGGACGGGGATCAGCGGCACCCCCAGGGCGTAGGCCGCCGACTTGGCGAAGTTCACCCCCACCAGCAGGGCGCCGATGAGGCCGGGGGCGTAGGTGACGGCCACCGCGTCGATGTCAGCGCGGGTGAGTCCCGCCTGCTCCAGGGCCTGATCCGTCAGGCCGGCGATGGCCTCCACGTGCTTGCGTGAGGCGATCTCGGGCACCACGCCGCCGTAGGTGGCGTGCATGTCCGCCTGGGAGGCGATGGCGTCGGACAGGACGGTGCGGCCGTCCCGCACCACCGCGGCAGCGGTCTCGTCACAGGAGGATTCGAAGGCCAGAATATTCATCGGAATCAGTCCTTTCTTGCTGGGGTGGGCTTCTCAGTCGGGATGTGGATCACCCGGCGGAAGAGCAGGGGCGGGACCTCACTCTGGTAGAGGGCCCGGTGGGCAGCCTGGAGCCGCTCCCCCTCCCGAGAGTCCGCGGCGGGCCAGGAGAGCATGGCGTAGCGCACGCCGAACAGGACAGCCTGATAGCCCAGCGGGGCGAACCCGGCCCGCCGGTAAAAATGCAGCCGCCGTTGGCGCAGGGCGTTCTCCCCCGGCGGCGCGCTCTCCTCCGGGGCCTCCACCTCTGCCAGCAGGGGCACGGGGCCGTACTGCCCCTTGACCAGCTCCAGGGCGCGGGTGCCGTACCCCTGCCCCCGCGCGTCCCGGCACACGGCCAGGTAGTCCAGCAGAGCGCAGTCCGCCCCCCGCCACAGGAACGCGTAGGCCGCCAGGGCGTCCCCCTCAAACACGCCCCAGGTATCGTAGTCCCCCCGCCGCCGCAGGCGGAGGATGGCGGAGAGGGGCCGCCGCTCCGCAGGCGGGAAATCCCTGGCCACATGCTCCCGGTAGAGCTGCCGCAGCTGGAGCTCAGTCAGCGGGCGCAACTCAGGCGTCATGCCGGAGCACCACCGTCATCAGCAGGGCGTCCTCGCCCTCCTCCCGGTAGTAGTTCCTACGGCGGCCCACCACCTCAAACCCCAGCTTCTCGTACAGGCCGATGGCCGGGACATTGCCCGCCCGCACCTCCAGGGTGAGGAAGGCCAGCTTCTCCCTGCCGTCGTCCAGAAAACGGCGCAGGAGAGCCTCCGCCGCTCCATGGCGGCGGAACTGCGGCGCGACGGCAATGCGCTCCAGGGTGCCCTCGTCCAGCACGGTGCGTACCTCCCCGTAGCCCAGCAGGGTTCCGTCCTCCCCCACTGCGGCCAGCAGGGTGAGCAGCTCATTGTCCAGATCCTCCGCCAGGGCCTGCTCCGTCCAGGGGTGGGAGAAGCAGGCCCGCTCCAGCGCCGCCGCCTGGGGGAGCTGGGCGGGCGTCATGGGGATGATTTGATACTCCATGGGCGCCCCCTCAGCCGAACAGGGCGTTCACCAGCAGGCCCACCAGCTGCACCACAAAGAGGACGGTGCCCACCAGCAGGGCGGCCATGCCGGCCAGCCGAGTCCAGGCCAGACGCCGGCGCACCATGGCGTTGAGCCTCCACTGGAGGCGCTTGAACCGGGCGGGGAAGAGAAGCATGTACGCGCCCAGAACCGCCAGGGCCAGCCCCAGCAGGCAGAGCAGAACTTGTGCAATCATAGGTCTAACCTCATTTCATCCAGTAGGGGGCCTCCGGCACCTGGCCGGGGGCGGGGTCGATGACGGTGTCTGGGCGGCCCGGGCCGTAGATGGCCCGGTGGGCGGCCTTCACCGGCTCCAGGACCGCCGGGGCGGGGCCCAGCACAAAGACCTGGCACACCAGCCCGCAGTTGAAGCTCCTGTACACCGGGGTGCAGCCGTTGCGGCGGTAGAAGTCCAGCCGGCGCAGGCGGATGGGCCGCTCCTCCTCCGGGCCGCCGGAGTCCTCCGCCTCCGCCTCGATAATCAGCACTGCCTGTCCCGCCAGCCGCGCCGAGAGCAGCGCCAGCAGCCGGCCGCCCAGTCCGCCGTTCCGGCGGGCGGCGGTGACACCCAGATAGTCCAGCAGCACACAGCCCGGCCAGTCCGGGGCGCTCCACAGGGCCGCATAGCCCAGCAGATCGGGGCCGTCATACAGGCCCAGCACCTCATACCGTCCGGCCTCCGCCAGGGCACGGATGTCCCCCAGGGGCTTGCACTCGCAGGCGGGGAAGGCGGCGCACAGCTCCTTTTCATACCAGTCCGCCCAGTGGGCGGCGGGAACGGGGCGCAGTTCCATGGATTAAGCCTCCTTTGCCGCTATCCCAGGCCCGCGGCCTCCAGGACCAGGGAGATGACGGAGATCAGGATCACCACCGCCGGGAGGATGATCATGGCCGTCCCAAACACCTTTGTGGCCGCCAGAAAGTATTTCGACGGCTCTCCCCCCTCCGTGTCCAGGGAGTGCTTCAGCTTCCAGCACAGCTCCGGCTTGCGCACCATGAAGATTCCCACGGCGATGATGACAGCCGAAACCAGGCAGATCTCGAGATAGTCCATCCGGTCTCCTTTCTCCGTCAGTCCTTGGCCTCCGCCCAGCTGCGGCCCGCGTGGGCCTCGGCGGTGAGGGGGAGGGCGAGCTCCACCACGTGCTCCATCTCCCCCTCCAGCAGCGCCTTCACCCGCTCGGTCTCCCCCTCGGGACACTCCACGATCAGCTCGTCGTGAACCTGGAGCACCAGCCGGGCCTCCAGTCCCTCAGACAGCAGCTTGTCCCGTACCTTGATCATAGCCAGCTTGATGATGTCGGCGGCGGTGCCCTGGATGGGCATGTTCAGGGCCACCCGCTCCCCGAAGGAGCGCAGGTTGAAGTTGGAGGATTTCAGCTCCGGCAGCCACCGGCGGCGGCCCATGAGGGTGGACACATAGCCGTTCTCCTTGGCCTGCTCCACCACCCTCGTCATATAGGCGTGGACGCCGGAGTACTTCTCAAAATACTTCTCCATATACTCCCTGGCCTCGGCCCGGGTGACCCCGATGTCCTGGGACAGGGAGAAGTCGGAGATGCCGTAGACGATGCCGAAGTTCACCGCCTTGGCCCGGCGGCGCATCTCGTGGGTGACGGACTCCGGGGGCACGCCGAACACCTGGGAGGCGGTGACGGTGTGGATGTCCTCCCCGGAGCGGAAGGCGGCGATCATGTGCTCATCCCCGGCGATGTGGGCCAGCAGGCGCAGCTCGATCTGGGAGTAGTCCGCGTCCACCAGCACCTTCCCCTCCGGGGCCACGAACATCTTGCGCAGCTCCGCCCCCAGCTCGGTGCGCACCGGGATATTCTGGAGGTTGGGCTCGGTGGAGGAGAGGCGCCCGGTGGCGGTGACGGTGTTCTGGAAGGAGGTGTGGATGCGCCCGTCAGGGGCGATCACCTTCATCAGCCCGTCCACATAGGTGGATTTCAATTTTGCCAGCTGCCGGTAGTCCAGCACCGCCTCCACAACGGGGTGCTTGCCCCGCAGCTTTTCCAGCACCTCAGCGCTGGTGGAGTACCCCGTCTTGGTCTTTTTCACCGGGGGCAGGCCCAGCTTGTCAAAGAGGATGTGGCCGAACTGCTGGGTGGAGTTGATGTTGAACTGCTCTCCCGCCAGGTCGTAGATGAGGGCCTCGTCGGCCCGGATGCGCTCGTCCAGCAGGGCGCCAAAGGCGGCCAGAGCCTGCCTATCCACCAGCATGCCGATGTGCTCCATCTCCGCCAGCACCGGGCAGAGGGGGAGCTCCACACCGTAGTAGAGGTCGTGCATGCCCAGCTCCTCCAGCCGGGGGGCCAGAACCTGTTTCAGTGCCCCGATCAGGGCGGTGTGGCTCATGAGGGCCCCCAGCACCGCTCCCTGGTCGGCCAGGGGGGTGAAGGCGTCGGCGGCCAGATAGGTGTCTTTGGCCTTGGGGAACTCCTGGTTGAAGTAGGTCATGCCCAGCTTTTCCAGCTCGTAGCTGCCGTCGGTGGGGGCCAGCAGATAGGCGGCCAGGGCGGTGTCGAACACAAAGCCCTCCCCGGCGATCCCCTCGTCCAGCAGCCGGGACAGCAGGGTCTTCACGTCGTGGGCGTTCTTTTTGATGTCGGCGGCAAAGAGGGCCTTCAAGCCCTCGTTGTACCCCTCCAGGGTGTCGGCGCGGAGGACGGCGGCGCGGGAGGCGTTTCCCCCCTCCCACCATTCCACGCACACCACATTCAGGTCGGGGGTGGCCAGCACGTTTACGCTGTCCAGTCCCCGCCACAGGGCCAGCAGCTCCTCCAGCCGGGCGGAATCCGCCACCACCTCGCTCTCACAGGCGCCGGAGAAGGCTGTCTCCCCCGCCGGGGCGTCCCCCTGGACGGCCTTGAGGCCCAGTTTGTCGATGAGCTTGGCAAACTCCAGTTTGAGCAGCAGCTCGTACAGGGCGGGGCCGTCGGGCTCCTTCCGCCGGGCGTCCTCGGGGGTGAAGTCGATGGGCGCGTCGGTGTGGATGGTGGCCAGCTCGTAGGACAGCTTGGCCTGCTCCGCCCCCTCGGCCAGCTTTTTGAGCACCGCCGGCTTGGCCTCTAAAGTGTCCAGCCCGGCGTAGATGGCCGCCACGCTCTGGTAGCGCTGGATTAAGTCCATGGCGGTCTTTTCCCCGATGCCCTTCACCCCGGGGATGTTGTCGCTGGCGTCCCCCATGAGGGCCTTGAGGTCGATGATGTGGATGGGGTCGAAGCCGTACTGCTCCCGGAAGCTGTCGGGGGTCATCTCCTTGGTGGTGGTCTGCCCCATGCGGGTGGACACCAGCTTCACCCGGGTGGCGTCGGTGACCAGCTGGAGGGAGTCCTTGTCGCCGGTGACGATGACAGTGTCCCACCCGGCGGCGGTGTCCCGGGCGGCGATGGTGCCGATGAGATCGTCGGCCTCCCACCCGTCCAGCTCGTACCGGGGGATGTTCATGGCGTCCAGAACTTCTTTGATTACCGGCAGCTGGGCGGCCAGCTCGTCGGGCATGCCCTTGCGCTGGGCCTTGTACCCCTCGTAGGCCAGGTGGCGGAAGGTGGGGGCCTTCCGGTCAAAGGTGACGCACAGGGCGTCGGGCTTTTCCTCGTCCGTCAGCTTGAGCAGGATGTTGAGGAACCCGTACACCGCGTTGGTGGGCAGCCCGTCCTTGGTGGTGAGCAGCTTGATGCCGTAGAACGCCCGGTTGAGGATGGAGTTGCCGTCGATGACCATCAGCTTCATGGAAGTGCCTCCCGTTTGTGAGTCGGACATAAGTGGTAATATTATACCATATAACATTATTTTACGCAATAAAGCGTGGGCCCGATACCATCGGGCCCACTGTAGGAGTACAATACATATTGGACAGGAGAATAAAAAAGGATGAAGGATAAGGC
>NZ_JAHZDL010000068.1:0-14756 GCF_019422385.1 Flavonifractor sp. | reverse complement strand
CTTTGAGGGGAAGAACCACGAGGAGCTGAAGGACGACCCCCTCTATCAGGCGTGGATCGGCATGGGGGAGCACCCCGACTTCGCCAACATGCCGGTGGGGGAGAGCGCCCAGCAGGTCACCGACCGGGTGTCCCGGGGGCTGGAGAAGGTGGCGGCGGACGCCGCCGCCCGCGGCTGTGCGCGGGTGGGGGTGGTGTCCCACGGCGGGGCCCTCATGAGCCTGCTCACCAAATACGGCCGCCCGGAGCGGGCGTACTACGGCTGGATGTGTCCCAACTGCGGCGGCTTCCGGGCAGAGCTGAACCCGGATACCCTGGAGCTGACCATTCTGGAGGAGTACAAGGGGGAGAAGGGGTTATGAGCTGGGGCGCGTCCCATCTGCTGGCCCTGCTGCTGGGCTTCTGCCTGGACCTCCTGCTGGGGGATCCCCACTGGGCCCCCCACCCGGTGCGGGCCATCGGGGCGCTGATCGCCGGGCTGGAGAAGGTCCTGCGGCGGCTGTTCCCCAAGACGGCGGGGGGCGAGCTGGCCGCCGGCGTGGCGCTGGTGGCGCTGACCCTGTGCATCCCCACCGGCGTGACCGCCCTGCTGCTGTGGGGCTGCTCCCTGGTGAGCCCCTGGCTGGCCCTGGCGGTGGAGACGCTGATCAGCTACCAGCTGCTGGCCACCAAGTCCCTCCGGGTGGAGAGCGGAAAGGTCTACCAGGCCCTGAAGGCGGGAGATCTCCCCGCCGCCCGGCATGCCGTGTCCATGATCGTGGGCCGGGACACCGACCGGCTGGACGAGGCGGGGGTGGCCAAGGCCGCCGTGGAGACGGTGGCGGAGAACGCCTCCGACGGGGTGATCGCCCCGCTGCTCTTTCTGGCCATCGGCGGCGCGCCCCTGGGCATGGCCTACAAGGCGGTGAACACCATGGACTCCATGGTGGGCTACAAGAACGACAAATACCTCTACTTCGGCCGGGCGGCGGCCAAGCTGGACGATGTGCTCAACCTGATCCCCGCCCGCGTGGCCGGGGTGCTGATGTGCCTGGGGGCGGCGGCCAGCGGCTACGACGGCCGCAACGCCTGGCGGATTTTTAAGCGGGACCGGAAAAACCACAAGTCCCCCAACTCCGCCCACACCGAGGCGGCCTGCGCCGGGGCCCTCCAGCTCCAGCTGGCCGGGCCCAGCTACTACTTCGGAAAGCTGGTGGACAAGCCCACCATCGGCGACGACCAGCGGCCGGTGGAGCCCCTGGACATCCTGCGGGCCGGGCGAATCTTATACGCCACCGCCTTTTTCGCCCTGCTGCTCTTCTGCGGTGTGCCGCTGATGATTCTGCTGTTCCCGTGAGAGGGCGGCGCGTCAAGGATGCCGCGCCCTACAGGCGGGCGGCTGGGTGGCGCTTCGTGGGGCGCGACGACCCGGCGCGCCCGGCAGGGCGGAAACCCGGCAAATCCGTACGGCAGCGTCTATAGAGGCGGCCTGTGGCCGTCCGATTCAGAAATTTCCCGGAAAGGAGGCCCGCCCATGCTCCCATACACCCACGGCGGGGACGTGCTCACCGCCCAGGCCCGCTATGGCGGTCCGGTGCTGGACTGCTCGGCCAACCTGAACCCCCTGGGCATGCCGCCCCAGGTGGGAGAGGCGGCCGCCCGTGCGGCGGCCCAGGCGGCCCCCTACCCCGACCCCCTGTGCCGGGCGCTGCGCGCGGCCATCGCCGCCCATGACGGGGTGGCGCCGGAGCAGGTGCTCTGCGGCGGTGGGGCGGCGGAGCTGATCTTCCGGCTGGCCTACGCCCTGCGCCCCCGCCGGGCCCTGGTCACCGCCCCCACCTTCTCCGAGTACGAGGGGGCGCTGGAGCAGGTGGGCTGTGCCGTCACCCGCCACCTCCTGCGCCGGGAGCGGAACTTTGACGTGGACGAGGGGATTCTGGAGGCCATCGGGCCGGACACGGAGCTGGTGTTCCTCTGCACCCCCAACAACCCCACCGGGCGGCTCATTGACCAAGAACTGCTGCTGGCGGCGGCGGAGAAGTGCCGGGGGCTGGGGGCGGTGCTGGCGGTGGACGAGTGCTTCCTGCCCCTCTCCTGCAGCGGGCCGGGGCTGGCCCCCTGGCTGGAGGAGTACCCCAACCTGCTCCTGCTGCGGGCCTTCACCAAGAGCTATGCCATGGCGGGCCTGCGGCTGGGCTATGCCCTCTGTGCCGACACCGCCCTGCTGGAGAGAATGTCCGCCGGCGGCCCGCCCTGGAGCGTGTCCACCCCCGCCCAGGCGGCGGGACTGGCGGCGCTGACACAGTGTCCCCACTGGCCGGAGAAAGCCCGGGCCTTCCTGGAGGGGGAGCGGCCCGCCCTGGCGGAGGGCCTGGCGGCCCTGGGCCTGGACGTGGTGCCGGGACAGGCCAACTACCTGCTGTTCCGGGCGGCGGGGGTGGCCGATCTGAAAGAGAGAATGCTCACACAGGGCGTGCTGATCCGCTCCTGCGCCAACTACCACGGCCTGGGGGAGGACTGGTACCGGGTGTGTGTGGGCCAGGCGGAGCAAAACGAGCGGCTGCTGGCCGCCCTGCGGGAGGTGCTGTGATGGCAAAGGCGATTATGATACAGGGGACGGCGTCCAACGCGGGCAAGTCCCTGCTGGCGGCGGGGCTGTGCCGCATCTTCAAACAGGACGGCTATAAAGTGGCCCCCTTCAAGTCCCAGAATATGGCCCTCAACTCCGCCATCACCCCCGACGGGCTGGAGATGGGCCGGGCCCAGGTGGTGCAGGCCGAGGCCGCGGGGGTGGCCCCCGACGCCCGGATGAACCCCATCCTCCTGAAGCCCACCAGCAACGTGGGCTCCCAGGTGATCGTGGGCGGCGTGCCCCGGGGCACCATGTCGGCGGGGGAGTACTTCCACTACCGTAAGACCCTGATCCCCGAGGTCATGGCCGCCTACCAGTCCCTGTCCGCCGACTACGACATCATTGTCATCGAGGGGGCGGGCAGCCCGGCGGAGATCAACCTGCGGCAGGACGACATCGTCAACATGGGCATGGCCAAGCGGGCCCACGCCCCGGTGCTCCTGTGCGGCGACATCGACCGGGGGGGCGTGTTCGCCTCCCTCTACGGCACGGTGAAGCTGCTGGAGCCCGACGAGCAGGAGCTGATCCGCGGCCTGATTATCAACAAATTCCGGGGAGATGTGGACATTCTCCGCCCCGGTCTGGGGCAGCTGGAGGAGCTCACCGGCAAGCCGGTGCTGGGGGTTGTCCCCATGCTGGATGTGGATGTGGACGACGAGGACTCCCTGTCCTCCCGGCTGGGAAACACCGGCAAGGTGGGCCTGGTGGACATCGCGGTGGTGCGCCTGCCCCGCCTGTCCAACTTCACCGACTTCAACCCCCTGGAGCGGATGGAGGCCGTCACCCTCCGCTATGTCACCTCTCCCCGGGAGCTGGGGCACCCGGATCTGGTGGTGCTCCCCGGCACCAAGAACACCATGGACGACCTGCGCTGGCTGCGGCAGAGCGGCATAGAGGCCGCCATCCTCAAGCACGCCTCCGCCGGCGGCGCGGTGGTGGGCATCTGCGGCGGCTATCAGATGCTGGGACAGACCGTCTCCGACCCCGACGGGGTGGAGGGGGGCGGCACGCTGGCCGGCCTGGGCCTGCTCCCCGCCCACACGGTGTTCCAGGGGGAAAAGACCCGCACCCGGGTGACCGGCGCCTTCCGGGCCCCGGAGGGCATCTTCAGCGCCATGGCGGGCGTCCCCTTCGAGGGCTACGAGATCCACATGGGCCGCACCGAGAGCGCCGCCGCTCCCCTGGTGGACTTCACCACCCAGACCGGGGAGCGCCACACCGACGGCCTGAGTTCCGGCAATGTGTGGGGCTGCTACGTCCACGGCATCTTTGACAAGGCCGGGGTGGCGGAGGCCCTGGTCAACGCCCTGCTGAGGGCCAAGGGGCTGGAGCCCGGCGCGGCGGCGGTGGACTGGCAGGACTACGCCCAGGGGCAGTACGACAAGCTGGCCGGCGGCCTGCGGGAGAGCCTGGACATGGCGCGGATTTACCGCATACTCAACGGGGAGGAATAATCCATGAAGGAAATTCAGTTACAGCGGGTGGCCCCGGCGGACATCGAGGCCCGGAGCATGGAGCTCATCGCCCAGGAGCTGGGCGAGCGTGTGTTCCCGGCAGACCAGCTGCCGGTGGTCAAGCGGGTGATCCACACCACGGCGGACTTTGAGTATGCCGACAATCTGGTGTTCTCCCCCGGCGCGGTGGAAAAGGGGATCGCCGCCATGAAGGCCGGCTGCACCATCGTCACCGACACCCAGATGGCCTTCTCCGGCGTGAATAAGCGGGTGCTGGAGAAGTTCGGCGGAAGGGCCATGTGCTTCATGTCCGACCCGGACGTGGCCGCCGAGGCCAGGGAGCGGGGAGAGACCCGGGCCACCGTGTCCATGGAGCGGGCCGCCGCCCTGGACGGCCCCCTGGTGCTGGCCATCGGCAACGCCCCCACCGCCCTGGTGCGGGCCTGCCAGCTCATGGACGAGGGGAAGATGAAGCCCGCCCTGGTCATCGGCGTGCCGGTGGGGTTTGTCAACGTGGTGGAGAGCAAGGAGCTGCTGCTCACCATGGACGTGCCCCACATTGTGGCCCGGGGCCGCAAGGGCGGCTCCAATGTGGCCGCCGCCATCTGCAACGCCCTGCTCTATCAGGCCAGCAACAACGCGCGGGAGTAGGGGCGGCCACAGGCCGCCCCTGCAAAGGCATCGATCTGCGCCCGATTCTGCACATTTCGTCCCCACAGGAGGAACAACCATGGACAGACAAGCCATCCTGGCGGTGTCCTTCGGCACCAGCCATTTTGACACCCTGGAAAAGACCATCGCCGCCATCGAGGCGGAGCTGGCCGCCGCCTTCCCGGAGCGAACCCTCCGCCGGGCCTTCACCAGCGGGATGATCCTGCGCAAGCTGGAGAAGGAGGGCACCCACATCGACGACGTGCCCCAGGCCCTGGAGCGCCTGGCGGTCGAGGGGTACCACGATGTGGTGGTGCAGCCCACCCACATCCTCAACGGCGACGAGTACGACAAGCTGATGGCCCAGGCCGCCCCCTTTGCCGGGCGGTTTGCCCGGCTGTCCTTCGGAAAGCCCCTGCTGACGGCAGAGGCGGACTACCGGGCGCTGGCCGACGCCCTGCTCTCCGACCTGCCCGCCCCGTCGGAGGACGCCGCCGTGCTCTACATGGGCCACGGCACGGGGCACTACGCCAACGCCGCCTACACCCAGCTGGAGTACCTGCTCCACGACCTGGGCCGGCGGGACATCGTCATCGGCACGGTGGAGGGCTACCCCGGCTTTGACGAGGCCCTGCGGCGGCTGAAGGAGCGGCACGCAGTGCGCCGGGTGGAGCTGCGGCCCCTGATGGTGGTGGCCGGCGACCACGCCAAGAACGATCTGGCCGGGGACGAGCCCGACTCCTGGAAGTCCATGCTGGAGGCGGAGGGCTATCAGGTGTCCTGCGTCCTGCGGGGTTTGGGGGAGAACCCCGGCGTGCGGGCCCTGTTCGCCGCCCACGCCGAAGCGGCGGAAAAACTCCAGGCGGAGGCCTGTTGACATAGTGCTCCGGAAAAGGGAAGTCGGGTGCAAGTCCCGCGCAGTCCCGCTGCCGTGAGAGAGGAGCCGCCGGGCAAATGCCACTGGGGAGACCTGGGAAGGTGCGCGGCGGCAGAGAGGCTCGAGCCGGAAGACCTTGCCGGAGCATACCACACCATCAGCCTACGAGGTATAGGAAAGGATGAAGATCATGACAACACAACGCAACCACCGCCTGCTGCGCACCGCGGCCCTGATGATCGGGCTGCTGGGCCTGCTGCCCATGAGCGCCTCCGCCATGCACATTGCCGAGGGCTATCTGCCCGCTGGTTGGTGCGTGGTTTGGGGGGCCGTGTGCGTGCCCTTTGTGGCGGCGGGCTTCCTGTCCATCAAAAAGAAGGTGGAGATGGCGCCCCGGGCCAAGATCCTCCTGGCCATGTGCGGGCCTTCGCCTTTGTGCTCTCCGCCCTGAAGCTGCCCTCTTTTACCGGTTCCTGCTCCCACCCCACCGGCGTGGGCCTGGGAGCCATCCTGTTCGGGCCCATGACCATGGCGGTGCTGGGGCTGATCGTCCTGCTGTTCCAGGCCCTGCTGCTGGCCCACGGCGGCCTGACCACCCTGGGGGCCAACACCTTCTCCATGGCCATCGCCGGGCCCATCGTGTCCTGGCTGGTGTACAAGCTGCTGCGGAAGGCCAAGGCCCCGGCGCCCGTGGCGGTGTTCGCCGCCGCCGCCCTGGGGGATCTGTTCACCTATGTGGTGACCTCCTTCCAGCTGGGGGTGATCGACGGGGGCATGGCACGGTACCTGATGGTGTTCGCCGTCACCCAGATCCCACTGGCCATCGCCGAGGGACTGCTCACCGTGGTGGTGTTCAACGTGCTGGAGAAGTACAGCAAGACCGAGCTGGAAACGCTGTGCGTGCTGTAAGGAGGGAGAAGCGATGAAGGTCTGGCAGAAAAATCTGATTCTGATCGCCCTGGTGGTGATCATTGCCGCCCTGCCCCTGTGGCTGCTGCCCAACGCCGAGTTCGGCGGCGCCGACGGACAGGCCGAGGAGGTGGTTCAGGAGCTGAATCCCGGCTACCAGCCCTGGTTTGAGCCCATCCTGGAGCCCGCCAGCGGCGAGGTGGAGTCCCTGCTCTTCGCCCTCCAGGCCGCCGTGGGCGCGGGGATCGTGGGCTTTGTCCTGGGCCGCATCACCAAAAAGCCCGGCGGGAAGGACGAGAGCTGATGGGTACCGACCGCTGGGCCTATCAGTCCCGCCTGCGGCGGGTGGATCCGCTGCCCAAGCTGATCCTCTCCCTGACGGCGCTGGTGGTATGCCTGTGCTGCGGCAGCGGGGTGGTGGGCCTGGCCACGGCGGCGGCCATGGGCGTGCTGATCACCGTTTTGGGGGGCCTGCCCCCCAGGGTATACCTCCATTTTCTCAAGATCCCCATGGCTTTCCTGGCGGTGGGCTGCGCCACCATGCTGGTGCGCAGCTACCCCGCGGGAACGCCGGTTCTGGCCGCCCTTCCGGTGGGAGGGCGGCTGTGGGGCTTTGACGGGGCCGCCCTGGCCGCCGCCGCGGCCCTGTTTTTCCGCGCCCTGGGGGCGGTGGGAGCCATGTACTTCCTGGCCCTCAACACCCCGGTCACCGACCTGACCATGTGCCTGGGGCGGCTCCACGTGCCCCGCCTGCTGGTGGAGCTGATGGAGCTCATCTACCGCTTTATCTTCGTGCTCTCCGAGACGGCGGGGAGCATCCGCACCGCCCAGGCCTCCCGCCTGGGCTACCAGGGGCTGCGCCGCTCCCTGTCCTCCCTGGGAACCATGGCCTCCCTGGTGTTCCTGCGGGCCTGGCGGCGGGCCGACCGGATCTACGCCGCCCTGGAGTCCCGGGGCTATGCCGGCAGCCTCACCACCCTGCCGGGGGACTATGCGCCGGGCCGGGGGCTCTACCCCCTGGCTCTGGCGGTGGCGGCTGGGCAGCTGGCAGTCCTGTTTGCGGAGAGGGGGGTGCTGGGATGAATCCAGCCATCGAGACGAGAGAGCTGTGCTACACCTACGAGGACGGCACCGCCGCCCTGGACCATGTGAGTCTGAAGGCGGAGCGGGGGCGGATCACCGGCATTCTGGGGGCCAACGGGGCGGGGAAGTCCACCCTGTTCCTCAACCTGAACGGGGTGCTCACCCCCCAGAGCGGGGAGGTGCTTCTGGACGGCGCGCCGGTGCGCCGGGATCGAAAGGGCCTGGCGGAGCTGCGCCGCCGGGTGGGCATCGTGTTCCAGGATCCCGACGACCAGCTCTTCTCCGCCGACGTGTACCGGGACATCTCCTTCGGGGCGGTGAACCTGGGCCTGCCCGAGGCGGAGGTCCGCCGCCGGGTGGAGGCGGCCATGGAGCGCACCGGGGTGGCCCACCTGCGGGACAAGCCCACCCACGCCCTCTCCTTCGGCCAGAAGAAGCGGGCGGCCATCGCCGGGGTGCTGGTGATGGAGCCGGAGGTGCTCATCCTGGACGAGCCCACCGCCGGGCTGGATCCCCAGGGGGTCAGCGGCCTGCTGGCGCTGCTGGAGCAGCTGCGGGACGGGCTGAACATGGCTATCCTGCTGGCCACCCACGACATGGATCTGGTGCCTCTGTGCTGCGACGACGCCTACCTGCTGGGAGGCGGGCGGGTGCTGGCCGCCGGCACGCCGGAGGAGCTGTTCCGACAGCCCGGGCTGCTGCGGGAAAACCACCTGCGCCTGCCCCGCATCGCCCATCTCATGGACATACTGCACGACAAGGACGGCCTGGACGCCGGCCCCGCCGCCACCATCGGGGCGGCCCGGCGGGAGATCCTGCGCCTGCTCAAGGAGGAAGAACGATGAACCGAGGAAAGCTGTACGGCGTGGGGGTGGGCCCCGGGGATCCGGAGCTGCTCACCCGCAAGGCCGAGCGGATCATCCGGGCGTCGGCGGTGCTGGCCGTCCCCGACAAGGGGGCGGGGGAGAAGACCGCCCTGAACATCATCGGCCCCCTGGCCCACGGGAAGGAGCGGCTGGACTGCTCCACCCCCATGGTGCGGGACCAGGCGGTGCTGGACGCGGCCTACGACGCCGCGGCGGACGCCATCTGCGAAAAGCTGGAGCAGGGCAAGGACGTGGCCTTTATCACCCTGGGGGATCCCACGGTGTACTCCACCTACATCTACATCCACCGCCGGGTGGTGAACCGGGGGTACGGGGCGGAGATCATCCCCGGTGTGCCCTCCTTCTGTGCCGTGGCCGCCCGGCTGGGGGAGCCGCTGTGCGAGAAGGCCCAGCGGCTGATGATCGTCCCCGCCTCCCACGGGGAGGTGGAGGACTGCCTGAGCGTGGACGCCAACCTGGTGTTCATGAAGGCGGGGCGTGAGCTGGGTGCCCTGAGGGACACTCTGGCCGCCCACGGCCTGCTGGAGCGCGCCTCCATGGTGGCCAACTGCGGCATGGAGGGGGAGGCGGTGTATCCTCGCTTCGCCGACGTGCCCGACGGGGCCGGGTACTTCTCCGTGGTGCTGGTGAAAAAGGGGGAACCGACGTGAACATCCGCATGGCCGGCCTGGACTGGCACGTGCCCATCCAGCTCCGGGAGCAGCTGTCCTTCCCACGCGGGCGGGTGATAGAGCTGGACCGGCTGATCCGGGACAACCCGGGGGTGGAGGGCTGCACCCTGCTGTCCACCTGCAACCGGACGGAGCTCTACCTCTCCTGCGCCGGGGAGGCCCAGCCCGACCCCGCCGGGCTGCTGTGCGCCGCCGCCGGGGTGGACTGCGCCGCGTTCGCGGCGTGCTTCACCACCTGCGCCGGGGAGGCGGCCGCCCGGCGGCTCATGGAGGTGGCAGGGGGGCTGCGCTCCCAGATCTGGGGGGAGGATCAGATCCTCACCCAGGTGAAGGGGGCCATCTCCGCCGCCCGGGAGGCGGGGACGGCGGACGGGGTGCTGGAGACCCTGTTCCGCTCCGCCGCCGCCGCGGGCAAGGCCCTTAAGACAAAGGTGCGCCTCACCGGCGTGCCCCGCTCCGCCGCCCAGAGCGCCGTGGAGCGGCTGGGCCGGGAGGTCGGCGGCCTGCATGGAAAACGTGCCCTGGTGATCGGCAACGGGGAGATGGGGAGGCTGGCCGCCTCCCTGCTGGTGGAGGCGGGGTGCGCCGTCACCATCACCCTGCGCAGCTACCACCACGGGGAGACGGTGGTGCCCGCCGGGTGCGCCGTGGCCCCCTATGAGAAGCGATATGAGGCCATGGAGGGGATGGATCTCTTGATCTCCGCCACCGCCAGCCCCCACTACACCCTCTCCGCCGGGGAGCTCTCGGCGGTGTCCCACCCGCCCCGGCTGCTGGCCGACCTGGCCATTCCCCGGGACATCGACCCCGCGGTGGGGGAGCTGCCCGGTATCATCCTCTACAACGTGGACGATCTGGGGGTGGAGGTGGAGCGAACCATCCCCCCCAAGGCGGAGGAGATTCTGGAGAAGCACCTGGGCCAGCTGGAGCAGTGGGAGAACTACCGGGCCTGCCTGCCCGGGCTGGAGCGGGTGAAGCAGGCGGTGACCCGCCGGGTGCTGTCCACCGATCTGGACGGGCCGGAGGCCAGAGAGCTGGTGGAGCTGGCGGTGAGCCGGGCGGTGGATCTCCTGTCCGGCGGGCTGAAGGAGGGCTTCACCCCGGAGGAGCTGGAGAAGTGCGCCGACAAGATCGACCTGCACACCCCCGCCAAGCCCCGGTGGAGCCGCCCGGCGGAGAGGCCCTTCCGCTTCCCCCTGTTTGTCGATCTGGCGGGACGGCGGGCGGTGATCATCGGCGGCGGGGCGGTGGCCTGCCGCCGGGCGGAGGTGCTCAAGGGCTTCGGGGCGGAGGTCACCCTGATCGCCCCCCGTTGTAAACGGCAGGTGGAGGGCATAGACTGGCAGCAGCGGCCCTACGCCCCCGGCGACGTGGCCGGGGCGGCTGTCGCCGTGGCCGCCACCGACGACCGGGCCGTCAACCGGGCGGTGGGGGAGGAGGCCCGGGCCCTGGGCGTCCCCGTCAGCGTGGCGGACTGCCAGGAGGAGTGCACCTTCTTCTTCCCCGCGGTGTGCACCGGGGAAAATCTGGTGGCCGGGGTCACCGGCCGGGGCACCGACCACGCCCTGACCGCCCGGGCCGCCAAGGCCATTCGGGCCACCCTGGAGGGATTGGAATGAATACAATTCGGATTGGAAGCCGGGAGAGTAAACTGGCTGTTATCCAGTCGGAGCTGGTGATGGACGCCATCCGCACCGCCCATCCGGACATCCGGCTGGAGCTGGTGACCATGAAGACCACCGGCGACAAAATTTTGGACCGCACCCTGGACCAGATCGGCGGCAAGGGCCTCTTTGTGAAGGAGCTGGACGCCGCCCTGCTGGACGGCCGGGTGGACTTCACCGTCCACAGCTGCAAGGATCTGCCCATGGACATCGACGAGCGCATCCCCCTGGCGGGCTTCACCCGCCGGGAGGATCCCCGGGATGTGCTGGTGCTGCCCCAGGGGGTGGCGGAGCTGGACCGGTCCAGGCCCATCGGCTGCGCCTCCGCCCGGCGGACGGTGCAGCTGCGTGCCCTGTTCCCCGGCATGGAGATCGCCCCGGTGCGGGGCAACGTGCTCACCCGCCTGCGCAAGCTGGACGAGGGGCAGTACTCCGCCCTGGTGCTGGCCGCCGCGGGCCTGAAGCGCCTGGGGCTGGAGGAGCGCATCGCCCGGTACTTTACGGTGGACGAGCTGCTCCCCGCCGCCGGGCAGGGGATTCTGGCGGTGCAGGCCCGGGCGGGGGAGGATCTGTCCTGCCTGGACGGCGTGCTGGACGCCGACGGCACCGCCTGCGCCCTGGTCGAGCGGGCCTTTGTCCGCGCCCTGGACGGGGGCTGTTCCTCCCCCATCGCGGCCCACGCCGTGGTGGAGGGGGAGACCATCACCATCGACGGCCTGTATGTGGACGAACAGGGCAGGGTGAGCCGGGACAGGCGCTCCGGCCCCCGGGAGCAGGGGGAGGAGCTGGCCCGCCGCCTGGCGGAGACACTGAAAGGGGGATGCCTGTGCCCGGGAAAGTGATATTGGTGGGGGCGGGGCCGGGGGATCCCGGCCTGCTGACCCGCAAGGGGCTGGACGCCATCCGGAGCGCCGAAGTGGTGGTGTACGACCGGCTGGTGAGCCCCGCCATCCTGGCCTTCATGCCGGAGAACGCGGAGCAGATCAACGTGGGCAAGGAGGCCGCCCACCATCTGGTGCCCCAGGAGGGGATCAACCAGATCCTGCTGGACAAGGCTCTGGAGGGAAAGACGGTGGTGCGCCTCAAGGGGGGCGACCCCTTCCTGTTCGGCCGGGGGGGCGAGGAGCTGGAGCTGCTGGCCCAGCACCGCATCCCCTTTGAGGAGGTGCCCGGCATCACCTCCGCCATCGCCGCCCCCGCCTACGGGGGCATCCCGGTGACCCACCGGGACTGCTGCTCCTCCCTCCACATTGTCACCGGCCACCAGCGGGCGGGAAAGGAGCTGGACATCGACTTTGAGGCCCTGGTGCGCACCGGCGGCACCCTGGTGTTCCTCATGGGTGTGTCCGCCCTGCCCGCCATCTGCCGGGGGCTGCTGGACGCGGGCATGGCCCCGGACACCCCCGCCGCCACGGTGGAGCGGGGCACCACCCCCGCCCAGCGCCGCACCAGCGCCGCCCTGGCCGACCTGCCCCGGCGGGCGGCGGAGGCGGGGGTAAAGAGCCCCGCCGTCATCGTGGTGGGGCAGGTGTGCGCCCTGGCGGAGCAGTTCGACTGGTTCGACCGCCTGCCCCTGAAGGGCAAGACGGTGGTGGTCACCCGGCCGAAGGAGCGGGCGGGCACCCTGTCCGGCCGCCTGCGCTCACTGGGGGCGGACGTGTGGGAGTACCCCTGCATCGCCACCGTGCCCCTGGACCCCTGCCCTGAGCTGGAGACGGCCATGGGCCGCCTGAGTGCCTATGAGTGGCTGGCCCTCACCAGCCCCGCCGGGGTGGACGCCCTGTGGCGCTGGCTGGAGAGAAGCAGGCTGGATGCCCGGACCCTGGGCGGCGTACGCCTGGCCGCCATCGGCCCCGGCACCGCCAAGGCCCTGGCCGCCCACGGCCTGCGGGCGGACTACGTGCCGGAGGTGTACGACGCCGCCCACCTGGGGGAGGGCATCCCCGCCGCTGGGCGGGTGCTGATCCTCCGGGCTCAGGAGGGCTCCCCCACCTTGACAGAGGCGCTGGAGCGGCGTAACATAGGCTTTGACGACGTGGCCACCTACCGCACCGTCTACGACAACCCCCGCTCCGACGAGCTGCGGGCCGCCGTGGAATCCGGCGCGGCGGGGATCGTCACCTTCACCAGCGCCTCCACCGTCAGGGGCTTCGTGTCCACCGTGGGGGCGGACGCGGACTTCTCCCGCATGGTGGGGGCCTGCATCGGTGAGCAGACCGCGGCGGAGGCCAAAAGATACGGCATCCCCGTCCAGGTGGCCCGCCAGGCCACCATGGACGCCCTGGTGGAGCTGATTGCAGACCTGCGGGATTGAGAACGGCGGGGGCAAGCCCCCGCCCTACAGGTCCCCGGCTATATAGGATGAAAAGAAACGTGGGGCAACGAGGGGAATCTCCCCCATTTGAACACCACAAGCGTAGGGCGGGGGCTTGCCCCCGCCGCGTTTCATGAGAAAGGAAGCGTCAGCATGGAACTGATCCAGCGTCCCCGCCGCCTGCGGGGAAACGAGGCGGTGCGCCGCCTGTGCCGGGAGACCCGGATGTCCCCCGACAGCCTGATCTACCCCATCTTTGTGGACGAGACCCGCAGCGGCAGGCGGCCCATCGAGGCCCTGCCCGGCCAGTACCACTACGGCATCGACGCGGTGTGCGGGGCGGTGGCGGAGTGCCTGGCCGCCGGGGTGACCCACTGCATCCTGTTCGGCCTGCCCAAGGAGAAGGACGCCTGCGGCTCCTCTGCCTGGGCCGAGCACGGCGTGGTGCAGGAGGCCATCCGGGCCATCAAGGCCAGATACCCCGACTTCTACGTGATCACCGACGTGTGCATGTGCGAGTACACCGACCACGGCCACTGCGGCATTCTGGACGGCCATGAGGTGGACAACGACAAGACCCTGGAGGTGCTGTCTAAAACCGCCCTGTCCCACGCTCAGGCGGGGGCGGACATGGTGGCCCCCTCCGACATGATGGACGGCCGGGTGGCCGCCATCCGGGCCGCCCTGGACGGGCACGGCTTCCAGAATGTGCCCATCCTGGCCTACTCCGCCAAGTACGCCTCTGCGTTCTACGGCCCCTTCCGCTCGGCGGCGGGCTCCGCGCCCTCCTTCGGCGACCGGAAGGGCTATCAGATGGACCCCCACAACCGGAAGGAGGCCATCAAGGAGTGCGAGCTGGACATCGCCGAGGGGGCGGATCTGATCATGGTCAAGCCCGCCCTCAGCTACCTGGATGTGATCCGGGAGTGCGCCGACACCTTCGACCTGCCTCTGTGCGCCTACTCCGTGTCCGGCGAGTACGCCATGATCAAGGCGGCGGCCGCCGCCGGGCTCATCGACGAGTACCGGATCATGTGCGAGTCCGCCCTGTCCGTGTTCCGGGCGGGGGCCAACATGCTCATCACCTACTACGCCAAGGAATTGGCCCAGGCCATCCGAAAGGGGGACATCGGCTGATGGACATCTCGGAGCAGCTCTTTGAGCGGGCCAAAAAAGTCCTCCCCGGCGGGGTCAACTCCCCGGTGCGGGCCTACCGGGCGGTGGGCATGGCCCCCCGCTTCATCACCCGGGCCGACGGGGCCTATATCTACGACGAGGACGGGAAACGATACATCGACTACGTGTGTTCCTGGGGTCCCATGATCCTGGGCCACAACCACCCGGTGATCCGGGAGGCGGTGGAGAAGGCCGTGAAGGACGGCCTGTCCTTCGGCGCCCCCACCCGGCGGGAGGTGGACATCGCCGAGCTGATGGTGGAGCTGGTGCCCAACATCGAGATGGTGCGCATGGTCAACTCGGGTACCGAGGCGGTCATGTCCGCCCTGCGGCTGGCCCGTGGGGCCACCGGGCGGGACAAGCTGATCAAGTTCGAGGGCTGCTACCACGGCCACTCCGACTGCATGCTGGTCAACGCCGGCTCCTCCGCCCTGGCGGGGGGCCACCCCAGCAGCGCCGG
>NZ_JAHZDL010000067.1:0-14775 GCF_019422385.1 Flavonifractor sp. | reverse complement strand
AGCATCTGCAGGGCCATGTCCTTGAAGGCGCAGGTGGGGCCGTGCCACAGCTCCAGGCAGTAGGTATTGCCGTCCACCTGCCGGACGGGGGCCACCTCCTTCACGTCGAACTTGCCGCCGCCGTATGCCTTGGCGGCAAAGGAGGACAGCTCGGAGGAGGTGAAGTCGTCCAGGTAGGAGCCCATCACATAGACGGCCCGCTGCTGGTAGGACATGTCCCGCATGGTGTCCAGGGCGTTGTGGGACAGCTTGGGGAACACCTCGGGGGTCATGAGCCCCCCGTCGGCGGCCAGTCCCTGGGCAATGGCCTCCGCCGCCGTGCGCCGATCCCTTGCGTTTCGCGTGCTTACATAGTACATACTTCGCTCACAACCCTCATTAGATTCTCGAAAAACAGGGCGCGCACCAGTGTCTCGCTGTGATTGCGCCGCAGAAGCTCCTCATACAGGGCGGTCAGGCCGTCCACGCCCGTCAGGCCGGCCGCCAGGTCGCAGCCGTCCCAGTCCCCGCCGACAGCCAGGCTGTCCGCGCCCCCCAGGGCCCAGATGTGCTCCACATGGGCAATCAGGGCATCCAGGGTGGGGGGCTCCCCCACGAAGGAGGCGCACAGGTTCAGGCCGACGGTACCCTGAACCTTTATTATGGCAGTAATTTGCTCATCCGTCAAGTTCCGCTTGTGGGGGCACACCGCCCTGGCGTTGGAGTGACTGGCAAAAAAGGGAATCCCCGCCCGCTCCGCCAGCTCCGCCACGTCCCAGAAGCCGGGGTCGGACAGGTGGGAAACGTCCACCAGCATGCCCAGCCGCTGCATCTCGGCCACAAACGCCCGGCCCCGGGCGGTGAGGCCCCGCCCCGGCTCCTCGGCGTTGGAGCCGGACAGGGGATTGGCGTAGTTCCAGGTCAGGTTTACCGCCCGCACCCCCAGACGGTGGGCCTCCTCCAGCCGGGCCGGATCGCAGTCCAGCAGCTCCGCCCCCTCCACCGACAAAAAGGCGGCTGTCTTCCCCTGGGACAGGGCCTGCCGGGCCTCCTCCCCGGTGCGGCAGTGGGCCGCCCGGCCGCTGTGGATCTCCATCTGGCGGGCAAACCAGCCGTACTCCAGGCGGAAGATCTCCTCCGCCGCTTTGCCCGGGAAATCCGCCGGATAGCCGAACAGAGCGAAGAACTGGCAGCTTCCGCCGTAGGCCCTTTGCAGCCGGTTCAGATCCAGATGGCCGCTGTTGGACACCAGATCCCCCCGGCTCCTGTGGGGATCCTCTGCCGGAAGGCTGCCGCGGTAGACGGTGTCACAGTGTCCGTCAAAGAGACAGATTGGGTTCACAGCCCCTCTCCTCCTCTTAAAAAGCATTTTCAATCCAGGTGATGCGGGGCGCCCGGGTGGCCGTCCCCTGTGGGGCGAAGATCTCCGCCACGTCGAACCGGGGCTGGCGCACTTCCTCCGGGTGTTCGGCCAGCCACAGCTCCGCCGTGGCCCGCAGGCGGTTTTGCTTGCGGGCGTCCACCGCCGCCCGGCCGGGGGCAAAGCCCTCGCTGGTACGCAGCTTCACCTCAATAAAGGCCAAGTACTTGTCATTAGCTGCAATCAGGTCGATCTCGCCGAACCGGCTCCGGTAGCCGGCGGCCAGGATCTGCCACCCCTGCCGCCGCCGCTCCTCCGCCGCCAGGGTCTCCCCCCACCGGCCCAGCAGCTTCGCCTCTCCCCCGCTCACAGGTTTTTCAGGAAGGTTCGCCGGTGTATGGGACTGGGGCCGTACTGCCGCAGCAGCTCGTAGTGCCGCTTGGTGCCGTAGCCCTTGTGCCGGTCGAACTCGTACTGGGGGTATTGGGCCGCGATCTCTTTCATGTAGCGATCCCGGCTCACCTTGGCCAGGATGGAGGCCGCGGCAATGGAGGCCGACAGGGAATCTCCCTTTACAATCATTCTGTGGGGTGTGGTGACGGCTGCAGACCTGCCGTGATCCCGGTTGCCGTCGATGAGGGCGAAGTCCGGGGCGGGTGTGAGCCGGTCGATAGCCAGCTGCATGGCCTTCATGCGGGCGCTGAGGATGTCGGTCTCGTCGATCTCCGCCGCCTCCACCCGTGCCACCGCCCAGGCCACGGCCTGCTCCCGGATCACGGGGAAGAGGGCCTCCCGCTTCTTCTCGGTCAGCTTCTTGGAGTCGTTGAGGCCGGGCAGCTCCGCCCCGAAGGGGAGAATCACCGCCGCGGCGTACACCGGCCCGGCCAGGGGCCCGGCGCCGGCCTCGTCGCAGCCGCACACCGGGGAATACCCCTCCTCCCGGCAGGCCCGCTCCAGGGCCCAGAGATCAGTCCCCGCCATGGCCGGCCTCCACGCTCTCCGCGTCCTGGGGGCTCTCAAAGGTGATCCGCCCCAGCTTGCCGGAGCGGTATTCGTCCAGCAGGATCCGGGCCATGCGCTCGGTGTCCACCTCGCCGCCGGAGATCAGGAAGCCCCGCTTCCGTCCGCACTGCTCCAGCAGCTCCCAGCCGGGCTGCTCCGGATCCACCTCCACCTTGAACCGCTCCAGCAGGGCCTGGGGATAGCGCTTTGCCAGAATCTCAATCAGGTGGCAGGCCAGGGTCTCCAGATCCATGATCTCGTCCTTCACCGCCCCGGTAAAGGCCAGGTGGATTCCGGTGGTCTCGTCCTCAAACTTGGGCCACAGGATGCCGGGGGTGTCCAGCAGCTCCAGGCCGGCGTCCACGCTCACCCACTGCTTGCCCCGGGTGACGCCGGGCTTATTGCCCGCCTTGGCAGACTTCTTCTTCGCCACCTGGTTGATGAAGGTTGACTTGCCCACGTTGGGCACCCCCACCACCATGGCCCGCACCGGCCGGCCCACCAGGCCCTTGGCCTTCCACTGCTCCAGCTTCTCCTTCAGGGCCGTTTTGATGGCGGCGGAGAACTGGCCGACGCCCTTGCCGTCCCGGGCGTTGGTCTCCAGCACCGACCAGCCCTTCTTCCGGAACCAGTCCGACCACGCCTTGTTCATGGCCGGATCGGCCTGATCCGCCCGGTTGAGGACGATCAGCCGGGGCTTCTCCCCCACCAGCTCGTCAATGTCCGGGTTGCGGCTGGAGATGGGGATGCGGGCGTCGATGATCTCGGCCACCAGATCCACCTGCTTCAGATCCGCCTGGATCTGCCGCCGGGTCTTGGTCATGTGGCCGGGGTACCACTGGATGTTCATCCAGCGCCCTCCTTTCTTCTTGTCATGGGAATAAACCTTATTATACACAACCTGTGGTGGCTTGAAAAGGGCCAAGACGCACAAAAAAGCGGCTCCGGCAGGCGCCGGAGCCGCTTTTTGAGACGGGCTTATTTGAGCCAGCCGATGGAGACGCAGTTGCTGGGCGCGTACCAGGCCACATTGCGGCCCAGGCCCTCGAACAGGGCGCGCACCGGCACATAGCTGACCCCGTTCACCGTGGAGATGGGAACGGTGGCGGAGCGACCGTCCAGGGTGACGGTGACCTGGCTGCCGTTCACCTGCTGGGTGGCGCTGATGCCGTTGACGATGTCGTTGAGGGGCACGTAGATGATGCCGGGGCCGGCATAGGGGGCGGTGTTAAAGGTGATGGGCAGGCCGTTCCACACGACGGTGGGGGTGGTGTTGTCCCGGGTGTAGACCTCCTCGCCGCCGGAGACGGTGAGCAGGACCTGGATGTCCTTGATGTCCTCCTCGGGGCAGGTCATGTAGTCGCGGTCCAGCACCACGAAGTCGGCCAGCTTGCCAACCTCCAGGGAGCCCTTGATGTCCTCGTTAAACTCACCGTAGGCGGGCCAGATGGTGTAGGAGCGCAGGGCCTCCTCCCGGGTCATGCACTGCTCGGCGTGCCAGCCCTCGGGGGGCTCGCCCAGCCGGTCCTTCCGGGTGACGGCCGCATACAGGCCGTGGAAGGGGTTGACCAGCTCCACCGGCGCGTCGGAGCCGTTGAGGATGATGCTGCCGCTGTCCAGGATGGTGCGCCAGGCGTAGGCGCCCTCCAGGCGCTCGGCGCCGATGCGGTCCTCCGCCACCAGCATGTCGGAGGTGGCGTGGGTGGTCTGCATGGCGGGGAGCACGCCCATGTCGATGGCCCGCTGGATGTCCTCCAGGGTGAGGATCTGGAAGTGCTCAATGCGCAGGCGGGGGTCCTCCCGGGGGTTCTCGGCCATGACCCGCTCATAGGCGTCCAGAATCTGGTGGTTGGCGCCGTCGCCGATGGCGTGGCTGCCGGTCTGGTAGCCGTTGTCGTAGGCCAGCTTCACTAGCTGGTACATCTCCTCGTCAGTGGAGCGGTAGTTGCCGATGTGGCCGGGCCGGTCGCTGTACTCCTCCAGCATGGCGGCGGAGCGGGCGCCCAGGGAGCCGTCGCTGAACAGCTTCACGGCCCGCACGTCCATGTGGTTGTTGTACAGGCCGCTCTGGGGAGGCGTATTGCGCAGATAGTCGGCCTGCTCCCCCTCCGTGGACTCCAGGGACATGAGGATGTAGGAGCGCAGCTTGAGCTCGCCGGACTCGTACAGGGGCTTATAGACCTCGTTGAGCATCTGCACGGAGGTGCCGGCGTTCATGGCGGAGGTCAGGCCGTAGGAGAACAGCTGCTCCTGGGCCAGCAGGAGGGCCTGCTGCTCCTGCTCAATGCTGTAGGCGGGCAGCAGGGCGGAGATGGGGTCCATGGCCGTGTCGGTGACGCAGCCCTGGAGCTCCCCGGCCTCGTTCTTCAGATACTCGCCGCCCTGGGGGTTGGGGGTGTCCTTGGTGATGCCGGCCAGCTCAAAGGCCATGGAGTTGACCCAGCACATGTGGCCGTCCGCCCGGGTCAGGAAGACCGGGTTGTTGGGGGCCACGGCGTCCAGCTCCTCCTTGGTGGGATAGGCGGTGTCCTCCCACACGCTGTTCAGCCAGCCCCGGCCGCGAATCCACTCGCCGGGCTCGGCCTTGGCCACCTCGGCGGCCACAGCGGCCAGGATGTCCTCCTTGGGCTTCCAGAAGGCGTCGATCTGCAGCAGGCTCTCACCCAGGCCGTTGATGTGCATGTGGCCCTCGATGAGGCCGGGCACGACGGTCTTGCCCCCCAGGTCCACGACCTTGGTGCCGGGGCCGATATAGGCCTCCACGCCGGCCTCGTCGCCCACGTAGATCAGCCGGTCGCCCTTGATGGCAATGGCGCTGGCGGTGGAGAAGTCCTCGTCAACCGTATAGATGTTGCCGTTGCGGTACACGCTGTCAGCGGTTTCCGCGCTGGCGGCGGAGGCGGGGAAGATGGTCAAGAGCATGGTGAGGGTCAAAACTGCGGCGAGCACGCGGAACATGCGCTTTTTTCGTGACATACAGCTACCTCCTTGACTGTTCTTGTCGTTCTCCTCGGGTCTCTCTGGCGCCGGAAACGGTCAGTGCGGTCCCCCCTTCTTTCCTATGATGTGGTAAGGTCAATGTATCACTCCGGCCGGATATTTTCAATAGTAAAATGCCCTTTCATCTGTGCGCCGGACAAAGACTATTTTCCGCACATTTGGGGGCCGCAAAGGCGGGTAAACCGCCCGTTTTATTTTCCGTTCCGTATGAACCTGCGGCGCGTGCCATAAAAATTCTGAAGCAACGCTGAAATATTTGTAGAATACGACGAAAGCAAAGCGAAAAACCGGGCGGCGCGGAGGATTTCCTCCGCGCCGCCCGGTTTCTGCGGCTGAATATGTCCGCGCTCAGATGCGCTCCTTGACCTTGGCGCTCTTGCCCACACGGTCCCGCAGGTAGTACAGCTTGGCCCGGCGGACCTTGCCCTTGCGGACGGTCTCGATCTTCTCGATGGTGGGGGCGTGGATGGGGAAGACCTTCTCCACACCGACGCCGTAAGAGATGCGGCGGACGGTGATGGTCTCCTCGATGCCGCCGTGCTTCTTGGCGATCACGGTGCCCTCAAAGACCTGGATACGCTCCCGGTTGCCCTCCTTGATGTGGACGTGAACGCGGACGGTGTCGCCCACTTCGGCCACAGGGGGCTCGGCCTTCAGGTTCTTGTTGTTGAATGCCTGCATGAGATCCATTTGTAACTTCCTCCTGGTTTATAGGCGTTCGTACCGGCCTTTCCGGCCGCCCGATGTCTGGGAAGCGGCCGCCGCAGAGGAACACCCTTTATTGAGACTGCAATAGTTTACCACAACCGGTCCCGGATTGCAAGCACATTTTTGACTTTCAGGCGTAAATCTTCATCCCAGCCGCTCCATCCGCATGTTTCCCGCCGCCGGCGCGGCCAGCAGCCACAGCGCGGTGAGCAGCAGGCTCAAATTCCCCCGCCCCTTCCACACCAGGGCCAGGGCCCCGCACACCAGCCCCGCCGCCAGGGCGGCGGAGAGGGCGGGGACAAACCTGTCCGCCCGCGTCCGCCCGGCCAGCAGGGCCAGAGCGCACCACAGCACCCGCCCACCGTCCAGCTGGGCGGCGGGGAGCAGGTTGAAGGCGCCCAGGGCCAGATTGAGCCCGGCGAAGCAGTAGCCCAACTCCGTCCCCGTCCTGGCCGCCGCCCAGGCGGCGGCCAGGTTGGCGCAGGGCCCGGCCAGGGCGGCGATGCACTGGCCCGCGTACCCCAGAGGATAGCGGGCGGACAGGCGCATCTCCGCCCCCACGCAGGTGAGGCGCAGGGCGGTGATCCGGCCGCCCAGGGCCCGGGTAGCCAGCCAGTGCCCCGCCTCGTGGAGAGCACAGGCCAGCAGGGCCAGGGGCAGCACCCCCTGGCCGTCCAGGTAGTACAGCGCCGCCAGCATCAGCAAGGCGCCGCCGCTGATCTCCACCCGCCTCCAGCGCAGCATCTAGGTGGTCTCGATATAGTAGAGCGGGTTGAGGAGCACCCCGTTGAGCTTCAGCTCAAAGTGGAGGTGGGGGCCGGTGGCGTTGCCCGTGTCCCCGGACTGGGCCACACGCTCCCCCGCCGCCACCACCTGGCCCTGCTGAACCAGCAGCTGGCTGCAGTGGGCGTAGAAGCTCTTCAGGCCGCCGGCATGGCTGAGCTGAAGGTAGAGGCCGTAGACGGGGCTGTCGCCGATGTAGTCCACCGTTCCGCTGGCGAAGGCCAGCACATCGGTGCCGTTGTTGACGGCCAGATCCACCCCGTTATGGAACTTCTCCTCCCCGTCCACCGGGTGCTCCCGCCAGCCGAAGGGCGAGGAGACCCACCCCAGGGCCGGTGTCACCGTCTCCGTAATCCCCAGGGCACTCAGGCTGTATTTGTCCATGGTGGCGTTATCGGGCAGGGCAGGGCCGGTGTACTCCACATGCACCACCGCCGGCTCCGCCTCGGGCTGGGACTCCGTTTGGTCGGTCTCCGACCGGGGCTCCGCCGGGGTCGCCGCCAGCGGCCCCCGCAGGCCCAGCCAGTGGCCAGACGCATCCTCCCGGACTGGAAAGCCGCTGAGGAAGGCGGCCTGGGCCCGGAGCAGCGGGGAGTCCGCCCGGGACGCCTGCCCCTGCACGGTCACCGCCGCTCCGCCGAACACCTCCACCCACAGCTCCCCCAGGGTGTCCAGGATGGGCTCCCCTTGGGAGACAGAACGGCCCAGCTGGGAAAAGGCGGCCTGGAAATCCGTATCGCTCTGAATCACGCCCAGCACCGTCTCCCGGGCCTCCGCCAGCCGCTCCGGAAAGATCCCCTTCCCCACAAACACCGCCAGAAACAGGGCCAGACAGACGGCCAGCTGGGCCAGCCGCCGCCGCTCCCGAAGGCCGAGGGCCACGCCTGCCCCACTCCCCCGCCGTCTGGCCATCCTCCGCTGTCCCCCGCTCCGCTCCTGCCGCCGCTTCTCCCACTTTTGATAGGCCGTATCCATCGTGCTCTTCCCTTCCGTAATCCGTCTTGTAATGATTCATATGCGGACGGGCCCGCGGCTATGCGGCGAAAACGGGAAGACACATAAAAAGACGCACCGCAGATTCTGCGGTGCGTCTTTTTGGTTGTCAGTAGGACTCAGCCCTGCTGCTCACGCATGCGGGCGAAGCACTCGCTGCAGTAAACGGGACGGTCGGACTTGGGCTCAAAAGGAACCCTGGCCTCACCGCCGCAGGCAGCGCAGGTAGCGGTGAAATACTCACGGGGGCCGCGGGCCGCAGCCTTACGGGCGTCGCGGCAGGCCTTGCAGCGCTGGGGCTCGTTCTGGAAACCGCGCTCCGCGTAGAACTCCTGCTCACCGGCGGTGAACACGAACTCCTGGCCACATTCCTTACATACCAGAGTCTTGTCTTCGTACATGATGATACCCTCTCTTTGCATTGTTGCCCAGATCCGGATTTCCCGAGCGTGCTGGGACTGTAATATTGCGTTCAGCTTTCGCTGACATCGCCAGATGAAGATTGCTGCGCCAATTTGCGCCGGATGCGCTGGACAGCGTTGTCCACCGATTTCGGGGACTTTTTGACCTCGGCTGCGATCTCAGAGTAGGACAAACCGGTCAGATACAACCGAAGTACATTGGCTTCGAAACCGGACAATTGGCCCATCAGTGCCTCCATCCGCTCCCGGAAGGCCTCCCTGCTGAGAAAAATCTCCTCCGGATCCTCCAGATGCTGAACCGATGCACGGTAGGCATAGCGATCGCCGTTCCCGCAAAAAAGAGGGGTTTCGAATGAGACCGAGTTGTTCAGCGGTGTGTGCTTATCTCTTGCTGCTGCCTTGATGACAGAGAGCAGGCGGTTCTTGATGCAGACCTCCGCATAAGTGCGGAAAGAGGCCGCCTTGGACGGGTCATACTCCCGGATGGCGGCCAGCAGGCCCACCATTCCCTCCTGAATCAGATCCTCACTGTCGCCCCCGGCCAGGAAATAGGGCCGGGCACACACCCGCACCAAGCGGTTGTAGCGAATAACCAAACGCTCCTCCGCGACCCGGTCACCGGCGGCGGCCCTGCCGCAGAGAACTTCGTCGGAATCTGATCCAGATGGATTCTGACCTGCTTTCATACCCTTGCTCCTTGTATATTATATGCGAAAGGTTCAGAACTGTCAAGCTTTTGTGCAAATTTTCTCCGCCGATCTCAGCTGTTTTTTATCACATTTGCCAAAAATTCGGCGACCGCGCGGGCCTCATCCCCGGTCTGGGCCTCCACCATGACCCGGATCAGGGCCTCGGTGCCCGAGGGGCGCACCAGAATCCGGCCGTTGCCCGCCAGGGCCTTCTCCTGCTGGCTAATGGCGGCCTGAAGGTCTGCGTCGGCCATGATGGCCTCCTTCTTGGCCTTGTCGGCCACGGGAATGTTGACCAGCACCTGGGGATACCGTCTGCACCCAGCCACCAGCTGAGAGGCCTTTTTCCCGGAGCGGCAGAGTAGATCCAGGAACTGCAGGGCGGTGAGCTGGCCGTCGCCGGTGGTGGCGTAGCGGCGGAAGATGGTGTGCCCCGACTGCTCGCCGCCGATGACGTAGCCGCTCTCCTCCATCTTCTCCAGCACGTTGCGGTCGCCCACGCTGGTGCAGAAGAGCGCCACGCCGTGCTCCTGGCAGAAGCGGTGCAGGCCCAGATTGCTCATGACCGTTGCCACGATGGCCCCGCCGGACAGCTCCCCCTTCTCCTTCAGATCCAGGCCGCAGGCGGCGATCACCTGGTCACCGTCAATCTCCTCCCCCGTCTCGTCCACCATGAGGCAGCGGTCGGCGTCGCCGTCAAAGGCGATGCCCAGGTCATAGCCGCCGGCCTTCACCATGGCCTTGAGCTGCTCCAGATGGGTGGAGCCGCAGCCGTTGTTGATGTTGACTCCGTCGGGATCGGCGTGGATCACGTCGGTGTGCAGATCGGGGAAGCGGTCGAACAGCCGGGCCGCCGTGGCGGAGGCGGCGCCGTTGGCGCAGTCCACCAGGATGTGCAGTCCCGCCAGGTCGGAGCCGATGGTGGACACCAGGTGGTCGATGTAGTCCTGGCTCTCCTGCTGGTCGGCGTAGATCACCCGGCCGATGTCCCCGCCGGTCTTGAGGGGCACCGCCACATCGTTGAGGATGATGTCCTCGATGCGGTTCTCCAGCTCGTCGGACAGCTTGAAGCCCCGGCCGTTGAAGATCTTGATGCCGTTGTGCTCAAAGGGGTTGTGGGACGCGGAGATCACCACCCCCGCGTCGCAGCCGGTGTCCACCGTCACCCAGGCCACCGCCGGGGTGGGGATCACGCCCAGGTGGAGCACGTCGGCCCCGGCGGAGCACAGCCCGGCGATCAGCGCCCCCTCCAGCAGATCGGAGGAGATGCGGGTGTCCTTGCCGATGGCAAACCGGGGCTGCCCGCCCCCCTTCTCCTGGGTCATCACGTGGGCGGCGGCCATGCCCACCTTGTACGCCAGCGTCGCGTCCAGTCCGTCGTTGACGACACCGCGGATGCCGTCGGTTCCAAATAATTTACCCATGTTTTCTTCCACCTCGTTATCAATTGACCGTTCCGACCCGTTCCGGGCGAAACCCAGTGTTTTGTTGATGTTAATCGCTCTCCTGATCCTGCCCGGGCCTTTTCCGCTGCCGCGCCTTCTCGATGGGCTGGGAGCAGAGGGCGGACAGCAGCCCCGTCACCAGAATCGCCAGGGCGTTGGCCTCCACCTGGGGCATCAGGAGATCCGCCGCCCGGAACACCAGGGCGGAGCACAGGGTATCCAGGGGGATGTACAGGAGGTTTGCCTGCCGCCGGGTAGCCCAGCCCAGCCGGAACAGGGCACCGGCCAGCCCGTTGGTGAACAGCTCCAGGGGCAGGCCGATCACTGAGGAGAGCACTACATAGCCAATCAGCCAGCCGAAGGAGGTATAGCGCACCCCCAGCAGATGCAGAAGCCCGGCGTCCACCAGGATGACGGCCGCCGCAGCGGCCAGAACAAGGTGCACCGCCAGGAGCACACCCAAAACGGCGCCCCAGAAATTCTTCTTCATGGAGATTGCTTGGTTCCCTTCTTCTCTCAGTCATCCCCGAACAGCGTCCGCAGCATCCCCTCCGGGTCGTTGAGGAAGCGGCGCGTCAGGATGTAGTGCTCGGTGTGCCGGTATTCCGTCCGCTCTATGCCCTTCTCCGAGAGCAGGTAGATGGCCGCCCCAGGGTAGGCCATCAGGATGGGCGAGTGGGTTGCCACCACAAACTGGGAGCCCGCCTGCGCCAGCAGACGCATCTGCCCCAGCAGGGTGAGCTGCCGCGCGGGGGACAGGGCGGCCTCCGGCTCATCCAGCAGGTAGAGCCCCTCCCCGCCGAAGCGGTTCTGCACCAGGGCCAGGAAGCTCTCCCCGTGGGACTGGGCGTGGAGGGAAACCCCGCCGTAGCTGTCCAGCAGGCTGGGGCCGGGCTCCTCGTCCAGCCTGTCGATATAGCTGGCCGCGTTGTAGAAGCTCTCCGCCCGGAGAAAGAAGCCGTCCCGGGGGTAGGCGCTGCGGGAGACGGTGAGATACTCCCCCAGGGCCGAGTGGGTGTCCCGGGTGGAGAAGGAGAAGTTCCGGGTGCCCCCCTCCGGGTTGAAGCCGCAGGCGACGGCGATCCCCTCCAGCAGGGTGGACTTTCCCGCCCCGTTCTCCCCCACCAGAAAGGTGACCGGGCTGTCGAAGGCCAGCCGCTCCCCCGCCTGCAGTTGGGCCAGGGCGGGCAGCTTGTTCAGCCAGGAGTCCTCCGGCAGGGGCTGGTTCAGGAAAATCTCCCGGATAAAGCCCGGGCCGCTCACAGGGAAAGCTGATCCAGGCCGAAGCCCCCGCCGGGCGGGGTCAGGCCCAGGTGCTCATAGGCACGCCGGGTGACGCACCGGCCCCGGGGGGTACGGGTGAGGAAGCCCATCTGCATGAGATAGGGCTCGTACACGTCCTCCAGGGTGACGGCCTCCTCGTTGATGGTGGCGGCCAGGGTCTCCAGGCCCACCGGGCCGCCGCCGTAGTGCTCAATGATACTGGTGAGCATGCGCCGGTCGATGGCGTCCAGCCCCAGGTGGTCCACCTCCAGAGCGGTGAGGGCCTGGTCGGCCACCGCGCGGGTGATCACGCCGCCGGCCTTCACCTGGGCGAAGTCCCGCACCCGCCGGAGCATCCGGTTGGCGATGCGGGGGGTGCCCCGGCTGCGCTTGGCGATCTCCATGGCGCCGTCGTCCTCGATGGGCACATCCAGGATGCCCGCCGAGCGCTTGACAATCAGGGCCAGCTCCTCCGGGGTGTACAGCTCCAGCCGCAGGGTCACGCCGAAGCGATCCCGCAGGGGGGCGGACAGCTGGCCCGCCCGGGTGGTGGCCCCGATCAGGGTGAATTTTGGCAGATCCAGCCGGATGGAGTTGGCCGACGGCCCCTTGCCGATGATGATGTCGATGGCGAAGTCCTCCATGGCCGGGTACAGGATCTCCTCCACCGAGCGGTTGAGCCGGTGGATCTCGTCCACAAAGAGGATGTCGTTCTCCGCCAGGTTGGTGAGCAGGGCGGCCAGGTCCCCCGGCTTCTCGATGGCCGGGCCGGAGGTGATGCGGATGTTGACCCCCATCTCGTTGGCGATGATGCCGCTGAGGGTGGTCTTGCCCAGGCCGGGCGGGCCGTGGAGCAGCACGTGATCCAGGGGCTCCCCCCGCATCTTGGCGGCCTGGATGAACACCTCCAGGTTGCCCTTGGCCTTCTCCTGGCCGATGTACTCCCGCAGGGTCTTGGGCCGCAGGGAGCCCTCGTTCTCATCCTCCCGGGTCAGGGACGTGGTGACCAGGGGCTCCTCTGTCTCAAAGCCGGTGTCGGAAAAATCAATGCTCAAGTGCTCACTTCCTCTGAAATCCCCAGTTCTTCTTCCGGTGTCGGGGGCCTGGTGTGCCCGCGCAGCTCGGGTGAGCAGGCGCCGCAGGCGCGGTAGTTCTCCCGCCCCTCCGCCAGCGTTACGAGGTTGCAGCCGCCGGGCTCGTCTGGGTGCTCCAGCGCCCAGGGGTCGTCCACCCAGGCGCAGACAGGGCAGGTCTGATAGCTTCCTGCCGGCTTCTCTTCCATCGTATAGCTCCCACAGCACGGGCAGGGATACGGCTTCGCCGTTCCGGCGCCGGAGGGCGCGGCGGGGCGGCAGCTGTCCAGCAGCTCCGCCACCTTGTCCAGGAAAGACTCCTCTCCCACGGTGTTCATCTTGACGAACATGGCCTGACTGCCGCCGGAGGTGATGGCGGAGATGAAAATCCGGTTCCCCTCCCCCACCAGGGTCAGGCTCAGGCTCACCCGGTTTCCGCCCAGAAGGCTGTACCGCTCATAGACCCGCACCGCACAGCGGAAATCCGGGCCGCTGTAGTCGCTGCCATCCTCCCAGCTGGCCGAGGCGCTGCCGCTCAGGATGCCGTCGTGCAGGTAGTCCAGCAGGGCGTCAAAGTCTCCGGTTACGGTTCGCTCCAGTTTCGCCATGACTCGGCCCCCCTTTAGTTCTTGACCATCTTTTTCAGCGCCTGTTTGATCACGTCCTCCAGGGACAGGGCGTCCACGTCGATGCCCTTGAGGGCAACGCCGATCTCGCTCTGGCTGTAGCCCAGCACCGCCAAAGCGGCGGCGGCCTCGCTGGACTTGTTCTCGGGGATCACCGTGACGCCGGTGCCGCCGTAACTCTCCCCGTCGGCGGAGAGCTGCCCCTTGGCCAGCTTATCCTTCAGCTCCAGGATGATGCGCTGGGCGATTTTTTTGCCGATGCCCTGGGCCACCGTCAGGGCCTTCTCGTCCCCGGTGATGATGCTCATGGCCAGGGACTCCGGCGTGGCGGCAGACAGGATGGACAGGGCCGCCTTGGGCCCCACGCCGGACACGCCGATGAGCATCTGGAAGCAGTTGAGCTCGTTCTCGGAATAGAAGCCGTACAGCTCCATGGCGTCCTCCCGGACGTTCAGGTGGGTGTAGAGCTTGGCCCTCTCCCCCTTTTTCAGCCGGGCAAGGGTGTTGTTGGTGGTGCGGCAGGCGTACCCCACCCCCCCGCAGTCGATGACCGCCAGGAAGGGGGCCGTGTGAGCCACGGTGCCGTTGACATAGTAAAACATGGTGTGATTCGCTCCTAACGGGTGGGATTGCGCACCTCATACCGGCCGCTGCCCGGCCTGGCGGCGTCGGGGCTCTGGAGCCGGGAGGTGAACGAGCGGGCGTGGCACAGGGCGATGGCCACCGCGTCGGCGGCGTCGTCCGGCTTGGGGACGGCCTTCAGGTTCAGCAGGCGGCGGGTCATGTCCATGACCTGCCGCTTCTCCGCCTTGCCGTAGCCCACCACCGCCTGCTTCACCTGGCTGGGGGTGTACTCATAGATAGGCACGCCCTTGCGCTCCGCGGCCAGCAGGATCACGCCCCTGGCCTGGGCCACGCCGATGCCCGTGGTGATGTTGTTGTTGAAGAACAGCTCCTCCACCGCCATGGCCTCCGGCCGGAACTGCTCCAGCAGCAGCTCCATGTCGTTGAAGATCTGGAGCAGCCGGGCGGGCAGAGGCTCCCCCGCCGGGGTGGTGATGGCGCCGCACTGCACCAGCCGCTGCCGGCCGCAGTCTGCCTCCACCAAGCCGAAGCCCACGATGGCGAAGCCGGGGTCGATTCCTAAAATCAGCATGGTATGCGTTCCCTTTCTCAGTCCATACAGAAAATATTGTACCACGGCGGCCACGGCGGCGCAAGATGGAAAACAGGCCGGAACACACTGTGCTCCGGCCTGTCGCTTACGCCCTGGGATGGGCTTTGTTGTACACGTTTTTCAGCTTCTGGTTCACCAGCTGGGCGTAGATCTGGGTGGAGGAGATATCCGCGTGGCCCAGCATCTCCTGGATGGAGTGGAGGTCCGCCCCGTTCTCCAGCAGGTGGGCGGCAAAGGAGTGGCGCAGGGTGTGGG
>NZ_JAHZDL010000066.1:0-14850 GCF_019422385.1 Flavonifractor sp. | reverse complement strand
GTGAGCACCATGTTGGAGGGGGTGTAGAACGCCTTGTGGCAGGCGTAGAGGGTATCGGCGGTGATGTGGGAGATGGACTCCTGGGTGCCGGCGATGGGCACCCGGATGGGGTGGTGGTCAAACAGGCACTCCATCAGGCCGTAGAACACCTGGTTCTCCGGGTCGTCCTCCACCATGCGGATCTCCTGTCCGATGATGCCCTGCTCCTTGTCCACGCTCTCCTGGGTGAAGTAGGGGATGGACACAAAGGACAGGAGGATTTTCAGGTTATCATAGAACTTCTCCGTGCTCTCGAAGAAATAGCCGGTGATGGCCGAGCTGGTGAAGGCGTTGGGGGAGGCCCCGTTGGCCGCCAGATCCTGGAGGGCGTTGCCGTCCTCGGTGTCGAACATCTTGTGCTCCAGGAAGTGGGCCACCCCCGCCGGGGTGTCCCGCCACTGGCCGTCCAGGTGGAACTTCATGTCCATGCCGCCGTAGTTGGTGGCAAAAAACGCATAGCTCTTCTGAAACTCGGGCCGCCGGTCCACATAGATGTGCAGGCCGTTGGGCAGCTCCGCGTGAAAAATCGTCTCCCCGATGCGGGGGTATTCCTTGCTTACCATGGGCTCACTCCTTGCCTTTCAGGAAATAGACCGTGTCCAGCGTCAGCTTCCGGGCCGCCGCCGTCACCTGCTCCCGGGTGGTGTGCTCCACCCGCTCCGCCAGCTCGTCGGGGGCCTCGGTGAGGCCGGCGGCCGACTGGCCCAGCCAGTAGTCCTCCAGCCGGCTCTGGGCGTCCAGGGTGGTCATGAGGGTGCTCACCACCGACCGGCGGGCCCACTCCAGCTCGTCGTCGGAGAACTGGCCCTCCTGGCAGTTTTTCAGCTGGGCCAGGATCTCGTCCTGGGCCTGGCCCACCTTGTCAAACTCCACGCCGGAGGACACCAGCATCACATCCTTGTATTTCATCAGGCCGGAGCTGGCGTAGTAGCACAGGGACAAACGCTCCCGCACGTTCATGAACAGCTTGGAGGTGGTGGTGCCGCCGTAGACGGCGTTGACCAGGGTGAGGGCCGGGTAGTCCTCGTCCCAGGCGTCGGCGCCGGTGCGGAAGCCCATGGCCAGCTTGCCCTGGGTCACGTCCAGGGCCTCCTCCACCCGGCGGGGCTGGGCGGGGGCGCTCCCCTTGACGGGGTGGGGCACCGGCGTCCGCTCCCCCTGAGGCAGGCGCCGGGCGATGGCCCGCACCGCGCCCTCCACCCGCTCAAAGGGGGCGGAGCCGCAGTAGTAGAACTCCACCGGCGCGGTGCGCAGCAGCTTCTGGTAGTGCTCCCACAGGGCCTGGGGAGTGATGGCGGAGGCGGAGGCCTCATCCCCCAGCTTGTCCACGCCGAAGGGCTCCCCGGCGCACATCTCGGCCACTACCCGCAGCTGGGCGTACTGCCGCTTGTCGTTGATCTGGGCGCGGATGCGGTTCACCAGATTCTCCCGCTCCTGCCGGGTGTAGTCGGGGCAGAAGGCCCCGTCCCGGGTATAGGGCTCCAGCACCAGCTCTCCCAGCAGCGCCGCCGCCGGCTCCAGCACGGCGGAGCCGTCCAGGGTGTAGGCGTCGTCCAGAAAGCTGCCCACAAAGCCCACGCACTGGGTCTCCCCCTTCTTGCGCACCGTGGGCTCCAGGGTGCCGCCGTACAGCTCGTCCAGAGCGGCGGAGAGGCGCTCCATGTCCGGGTGGGCCGCCGTGCCCCGGCGGAGCACCGCGGGCAGCAGGGCGTTCAGCGCCGCCGTCTCCTGGGCCAGCGGGGATAGGAACTGCATCCCCAGCACGCTGGATTTGAATTTCTCTGTCTGCACCGCCGTCAGGTGGACGCCGGGCAGCAATTCCGTCCGTGTGACTTCCATCACGGGTTACCATTCCTTTCTAATATGGGAACTGTCAGTTGTCTGTCTTGGGGGAGAAATACTTCTCCAGAATCGCCAGGCTCTCCTCCCGCAGCACGCCGGCGGTCACCTGGGGCCGGTGGGAGGAGTGGTCAAACACCATCTGGCTGCACGGGCAGCCCGCCTCCCCCAGGATATGGCCCAGATCCACGTTGCTGGCGGCGTAGACCAGCCGCCCCAGACCGCACCACACCATGGCGCCGGAGCACATGAAACAGGGCTCGCAGCTGGAGTAGAGGGTGTAGTCCCTCAGATCTGTGATCCCCGTCTCCCCGCAGAACCGGCGGAGCAGCCCCGCCTCCGCATGGAAGGTGGGATCCGCGGCCGTATGGATCTGGTTTTCGTTGGTATAGACCACCTGGCCGTCTTTCACCAGCACCGCGCCGAAGGGCTCGTTGCCGTGCTCCACCGCCAGGGCGGACAGTGCGATGGCCTGCCGCATAAAAATCTCGTCCTGGTCTCTCATGAGGTATGTGTTCCTTCCTGCCTGTTGTCTTGGATGGCAAAGATATCAGCACCGCATATTATACAACGTTTTGACGGTTTTGACACTAGCAAAACGAAAAAAGATTGGCATGGCGGCGGCTTGCCGTCGTTCCCCCCTTCCGGTACAATAATGTCTGCTGAATCAACCGCAAAGCGGTTTATTCGCGCGGCGTAGCCGCGCAATTCTTCCCACATACGCCGAAATCGGCGTTTGTGGGAAGAATTTAGCCATTGTTGCAATGCGTCCTCCTGGGGCGGCATATCCATGCCGCCCCAGGAAGTGCAAGGGTTTTGGGCTGTTTCGGCCCAAAACCCTTGCACTTGAACAAAGCCAACGGGCCTTGAAAGCCTTGGCTTTCAAGGCTTTCGGCTTTGTTCGGTACGCATTACAATAGATGTAAAGGAATCCGCACTGTCCCGAGAAGGAGGCAATTTATGACACGTGACGCAGTAAACGCACTCACCCAGGCCGGAGAGCAGAAGCTCCAGCTGTCCCGCTCCGCCCCCGGCCGCTTCTTCGCCCGGGCCGCCATGGCGGGGGCCTTCATCTTCGTGGGCACCCTGCTCTCCACCCTCTGCGCGGCCTGGTTCTACGACACCAGCCTCCCTGTTGCCCGGCTGCTGGCGGCGGTCACCTTCTCCGCCGCCCTGACGCTGATCGTCCTTCTGGGGGGCGAGCTGTTCACCGGCTGTACCCTGGTGATGGGCGTCTCCCTCTACGAGGGAAAGGCCGGAGCGGGCGGCACCCTGCGGGTTTGGGCGCTGGCCTGGGTGGGCAACTTCGCGGGGATTCTGGTGCTCTGCCTGCTGCTGGCCGGCTCCGGCGCCAGCGGCGATCTGCTGGGGGCCTATCTGGCCATCCTGGTGCCCGGAAAGCTGTCTCCCCCCTGGTATCTGCTCCTGCTCCGGGGCGTGCTGTGCAACTTCCTGGTGTGCATCGCCGTCTTTGCCGGCTTCCGGCTGAAAAGCGAGACCGCCAAGGCCATCGTGGTGTTCCTGGTGGTCACCACCTTCGTCCTCACCGGGCTGGAGCACTCCGTCGCCAACATGGCCTACTTCTCCCTCTACACCCTGCTGGTGCCCGGCGTGGACATCGCCGCCATGGGGTGGAACCTGCTGTGGGTCACCCTGGGCAATCTGCTGGGCGGGGCGGTGCTGCTGGGCCTGCCCCTGTGGTACGCGGCAGAGCCGGAAAAATCCGCGCTGTAGGCCATTTTTCTCTTGACAAGCGGTTCAATTTATAGTATCATCACATCTGTTGTAAAGCTCAGAAACTTTACCACCTTTACACAGATCCGAGGGGAGGCGCTCCGCATGAAGAACCAGGCCTACCGCATGGCCCTGCTCTACGACTTCTACGGCGACATGCTCACCGACCGGCAGAAGGAGTTCTACGACCTCTATTATAATGAGGATCTCTCCCTGGCCGAGATCGCGGAGAACTACGGCATCACCCGACAGGGCGTCCGGGACGTGATCGTCCGGGCCGAGGCCATCCTCACGGAGCTGGAGGATAAGACGGGCATCATCAAGCGCTTCCACAGGATGCAGGAGCAGTTTGCCCAGATGGAGACGGCGGTGGACGCCATCGCAAAGCGCAACGACGAGCGCTGGCAGGACGACGAGGTGGAGACCCTTTGCGGCCAGCTCAAGGACGTCCTGACCCAGCTGAAACAGGAGTAATCCATGGCATTTGAAGGACTGACCGAAAAGCTCTCCGCGGCGTTCAAGAAGCTGCGGGGCAAGGGCCGTCTCTCCGAGGCCGACGTGAAGGAGGCCATGAAGGAGATCCGCATGGCCCTGCTGGAGGCCGACGTGAACTTCAAGGTGGTCAAGCAGTTCGTGGCCACCGTCACCGAGCGGGCCATCGGCGCTGACGTGCTGGAGAGCCTGACCCCCGCCCAGATGATCGTCAAGATCGTCAACGAGGAGCTCACCAACCTCATGGGCGGCGAGAGCACCAAGCTGACCATCTCCCCCAAGCCCCCCACGGTGGTGATGCTGGTGGGCCTCAACGGCGCCGGCAAGACCACCAACGGCGCCAAGCTGGCGGGCTTCATGAAGAAGCAGGGCAAGCGGCCCCTCCTGGTGGCCTGCGACACCTTCCGCCCCGCCGCCATCACCCAGTTGGAGGTGGTGGGCCAGCAGGTGGACGTGCCCGTGTTCCAGATGGGCCAGGTCGACCCGGTGGACATCGCCAGGGCGGGCATCGAGCACGCCAAGCAGCACGGCAACGACATCGTGTTCATCGACACCGCCGGCCGGCTCCACGTGGACGAGGAGCTGATGGAGCAGCTCAAGGTGATGAAGGCCGCCATCGACCCCACCGAGATTCTGCTGATCGTGGACGCCATGATCGGCCAGGACGCGGTGAACGCCGCCAAGGCCTTCGACGAGGCGCTGGACATCACCGGCGTCATGCTCACCAAGCTGGACGGCGACGCCCGGGGCGGCGCGGCCCTGTCCATCAAGGCCGTCACCGGCAAGCCCATCAAGTTTGTGGGCCAGGGCGAGAAGCTGGACCAGGTGGACATCTTCTACCCCGACCGCATGGCCTCCCGCATCCTGGGCATGGGCGATGTGCTCTCCCTCATCGAGAAGGCCCAGCAGAGCTTTGACGCCAAGAAAGCCGCCGAGCTGGAGCAGAAGCTCCGGAAGAATAAATTCACCCTGGCCGACTTTTACGACCAGCTGGTGCAGATCAAGAGCATGGGCTCTCTGGCCGACATCGCCGGGATGCTCCCCGGCGTGGACGCCAAGGCCCTGGACGGGGCCAATGTGGACGAGAAGGCCCTCTCCCGCACCGAGGCCATCATCCTGTCCATGACCCCCGCCGAGCGGGAGGATCCCTCCCTGCTGAACAACAGCCGGAAGAAGCGCATCGCCGCCGGCTCCGGCACCCAGGTGGTGGACATCAACCGTCTGCTCAAGCAGTTTGAGATGATGCGCCAGATGACCCGCCAGTTCTCCAACAAGCAGCTCAAGCGCATGGGCAAAATGGGAAAGCTGGGCAAGTTCGGCAAGCTGCCCGGCATGCCCTTTTAAGTGAGTTGGTAAGCGCGCTGCGGCGCGTTTCCATAGATGTACGAAATTACATGGAGGTGAAGATACAATGGTTAAGATCAGACTGCGCCGGATGGGCGCCAAGAAGGCCCCCTTCTACCGCATCGTGGTGGCGGATTCCCGCTATCCCCGTGACGGCCGCTTCATCGAGGAGATCGGCACTTACAATCCTCTGACCCAGCCCGCCGAGATCAAGGTGGACGCCGAGCGCGCCCAGGCCTGGATCAAGACTGGCGCTCAGCCCACTGAGACCGTGAAGGCCCTGCTGAAAAAAGCTGGCGCCATCTAATGGAGGTCTCGGCTGGCATGAAGGAACTGCTCACCTATATCGCCCGGAATCTGGTGGACAACCCCGACGCCGTGTCGGTCACCGAGTATCCGGGCGAGAGCGAGACCGTCCTGGAGCTTCGGGTGGCCCCCGAGGACATGGGCAAGGTGATCGGCCGTCAGGGCCGCATCGCCAAGGAGATCCGGGCGCTGATGCGCTCGGTAGCCCAGCGCCAGGGCACCAAGGTTTCCGTCGAAATCGTCGATTGAAAAACGGCGGGGTAACATGCCCCGCCGTTTTTTCCGTATAGGCGCGGCCTCCTGGACGCGCCGCCTGCTGGAGGTATTTCACATGAAAAATCAATTTCTGGAGGCCGGGCAGATTGTCAACACCCACGGCATCCAGGGGGAGGTCAAAATCGTCCCCTGGTGTGACACGCCGGAGTTCCTCTGCCAGTTCGACACCCTCTATCTGGACGGCAGGCCCGTCAAAGTCCTGGCTCGCCGGGTGCACAAGGGCAACGTGCTGGCTAAGCTGGAGGGGGTCAGCGACGTGAACGCCGCCATGGTGCTCAAGGGCAAGACGGTGTTCATCGACCGCACCGGCGTGGAGCTGCCCGACGGGCGGCACTTCATCGCCGATCTCATCGGCCTGGACGTGCTGGACGCCGACAGCGGGGAGAAGCTGGGGGTGGTGGCCGACGTGCTCACCCCTCCCGCCCACGAGGTCTACGTGGTCAAGGGGGAGCACGAGTATATGATCCCCGCCGTGGACGAGTTTCTGGTGGAGACCAGCGTGGAGGGCGGCTATCTCAAGGTGCGTTTGATCGAGGGGATGCGAACCGATGTATAGAATCGACATTATGACCCTGTTTGATCTCACCGTGGGCGACATGATGAACGAGTCCATCCTGGGCCGGGCCCAGGAGCGGGACATCATCCGCATTGAGGCCCACCAGATCCGGGACTACACCCTCAACAAGCAGAAGCAGGTGGACGACTACCCCTACGGCGGCGGCCACGGAGCGGTGATGCAGGCCGACCCCCTCTACCAGTGCTGGAAGCACATCGTGGACACCTGCGGCCCGGGTCACACCATCTACCTCTCCCCCGCCGGCAAGACCTTTGTGGAGGCCGACGCCCGCCGTCTGCGGGACGACTATGACCACCTGATCCTGGTGTGCGGCCACTATGAGGGCATCGACGAGCGGTTCATCGAGGAGTGCGTGGACGAGGAGATCTCCATCGGGGACTATGTGCTCACCGGCGGGGAGCTGGCCGCCATGGTGGTGGCCGACGCGGTGGCCCGGCTGGTGCCCGGCGTGCTGTCCGACCCGGAGTGCTTCGAGGAGGAGAGCCACTGGAACGGCCTGCTGGAGTACCCCCAGTACTCCCGGCCAGAGGAGTGGCACGGCCGGAGGGTGCCCCCCATCCTCCGCTCCGGAGACCACAAGAATATCGCCCGCTGGCGGCGCAAGCAGTCCATCCTCCGCACCCGGCAGCGCCGGCCGGATCTGTACGCCAGGCTGGATCTGTCCTCCAAGGAGGATCAGAAGCTGCTGCGTGAGCTGGAGGAGGAAGAAAAGGAGGGCTCTGTATGAGCTGGGCACAGGACGCGGTCTTCTATCACATCTACCCCCTGGGGTTCTGCGGCGCGCCGGAGTATAACGACTTCGCTAACCCGGTGCCCCGGCTGGACAAGCTGTACGACTGGATTCCTCATTTGAAGGCGCTGGGGATCACCGCCGTGTACTTCGGGCCGGTGTTCCAGTCCACCAGGCACGGCTACGACACTGCCGACTACTACCGGGTGGATTCCCGCCTGGGGGACAACGACTCCTTCGCCAAGCTGTGCGACGCCCTCCACCAGAACGGCATCCGGGTGGTGCTGGACGGGGTGTTCAACCACGTGGGCCGGGACTTCTGGGCCTTCCAGGACGTGCAGAAAAACGGGCAGTCCTCCCCCTACTGCGGCTGGTTCCACAACCTGAACTTCGTCGGCCCCTCCCCCATGGGCGACCCCTTCTGGTACGACGCCTGGCAGGGCCACTACGAGCTGGTGAAGCTCAACCTGCGCCACCCCGACGTGGTACGCCACCTGCTGGACGCGGTGGGGATGTGGATGGATCGGTTCCACATCGACGGCCTGCGGCTGGACGCCGCCGACTGCGTGGACTTCGACTTCTTCCGCGCCCTCAAGGGCTATGTCCGGGAGCGGAACCCCGACTTCTGGCTCATGGGGGAGATCATCCACGGGGATTACGCCCGCTGGGCCAACCCGGAGCTGCTGGACTCGGTGACCAACTACGAGTGCTGGAAGGGCCTTTGGTCGGCCCACAACACCAAAAATTACTTTGAGATCGCCCACTCCCTCCAGCGGCAGTTCGGCCCCGGCGGCATCTACAAGAATCTGGCCCTCTACAGCTTCGCGGACAACCACGACGTGAACCGGCTGGCCAGCCAGCTCACCAACCGCCGCCACCTGGAAAACGTCTACACCATCCTCTACACCATGCCCGGCATCCCCTCCGTCTACTACGGCAGTGAGTGGGCCGTGGAGGGGGCGCGCACCAGGGAGTCCGACGCCCCCCTGCGCCCCTGCCTGGAGCTGGCGGAGATGACAGGCCGGGATCAGGCCCTGTGCGCCCACCTGTCCAAGCTGGCCTCCATCCGGGCGGCCTTCCCCGCCCTGCGGTATGGGGATTTTGAGAACGTGGTGATCAAGAACGAGCAGCTCATCTACCGCCGCGCCACGCCGGAGCAGCGGGTGTACGTCCTGCTGAACCTGGCGGAGGAGGAGATCCACCTGGAGTTCCCTCATCAGGAGCCGGTGCTCCAGGACGTGCTCAACGGCGACGCCATTTTTCACAACGACGGCGGCCGCACCTGGCTGCCCGTGCCCCCCTGCTCCGCCCGCATCCTGGTGGGCGCTCCGGATCGTTTTGCCTGGGAATCCTGATTGTTCACAGTTTTTCCCTTTACTTTTCCGCCGGGCCGTGCTACAATGGCTGCAATCCAAAGATATAATTTCGATTATGATATAAGAGGGTTTTTTCTATGTCTTTCAAGATCATTGTCGACAGCTGCTGCGATCTGACGCCGGCCCAACTCCGGGAGGAGTGCTTTGTCAAGGTGCCGCTGACCATCCGGGTGGGCAACCACACCATTGTGGATGACGACACCTTTGACCAGGGAGAGCTGCTGTGGCGGATGAAGGAGAGTGAGACCGCTCCCCAGTCCGCCTGCCCCTCCCCCATGCAGTACCTGGAGGCCTTTGACTGCGGGGCGGACGACCTGTATGTGGTCACCCTCTCCGCCCTGCTGTCCGGCTCCCACAACGCGGCGGCCCAGGCCCGCAGCATCTGGCTGGAGGATCACCCCGGCGCCAATGTGCACATCTTCAACTCCTGCTCCGCCTCGGCGGGGGAGGTGCTGGTGGCCCTGAAAATCCAGGAGCTGGCCCAGTCCGGGATGGACTTCACCACCGTGGTGGATCAGGTCTCCCGGTATATCAACGAGATGGAGACCTATTTCGTGCTGGAGACCCTGGACACCCTGCGCAAGGCCGGCCGTCTCAGCCGGGTGCAGTCCCTGGTCACCAGCACCCTGCGCATCAAACTGCTGATGGGCGCCACCCCCGAGGGGGAGATCTGCAAGAAGGGCCAGGCCATGTCCGTCAAGCAGGCCCTGAACAAGATGGTGGCCCTCATGGCCGACGACCTCAAGCACGTGGGAAAGCGGCTGTCCATCGTCCACTGCAACTGCCTGGAGCGGGCCTTCTACGTCAAGGAGCTGGCCATGAAGCAGTGCCGGTTTGACGAGATTCTGGTCAGCGACACCGGCGGCATCGCCACCATGTACGCCAACGACGGCGGGATTGTGGTGGCCTATTGACACAAAATACCGTTCCGCCCGGAGGGAAAATCCCCCGGGCGGTTGTTTTTTGTCCGGCGCTGTGCTATGATTGCCAAAATACCCATCGGGAGGCGAACTTCATGAACTATACCATCCGCCCCATTGAGCCCCGGGACGCGGAGGGTGCCGCCGCCCTGCGGCGGATGCCCGGCGTGTTTGAGAACACCACAGGGCTTCCCTCCTGCCGCACCGCCGACAGCGAGGCGTTCATCGCCGGGCTGGGGCCCGACGACCACAACTTCGTGGCGGTGTTGGAGGACGGCACCGTGATCGGCTGCGCCGGGCTCACGGTCTGCTCCAACCCCCGGATGCGCCACGTGGGCAGTGTGGGGCTCTACGTGCACACCGATTACCAGAACCAGGGGGTGGGCACGGCTCTGATGAAGGTCTTGCTGGATCTGGCGGACAACTGGCTCATGCTGGTGAGGGTGGAGCTGGAGGTCTTTGCCGACAATGAGCGGGCCATCCATCTCTATGAGAAGCTGGGCTTTGAGAAGGAGGGCCTGCTGCGCATGACCACGGTACGGGATGGGCGCTATGTAGACGACTGCAAGATGGCCCGCATCCGTATCCCCGGGGAGGCTTTGACATGAACTATACCATCCGTCCCATGGAGCTTGGCGACGCTCCGGGCTTCAACGTCCTGCGGCGGATGCCCGGCGTGTTTGAGAACACCCTCGGCCTCCCCTCCGAGCGGGTTCAGCACAGCATAGACGGCTTTCAGCGTTTTGGCCCCGGCGACCACATCTTCGTGGCGGTGCTGGAGGACGGCACCGTCATCGGCTCCGCCGGGCTCCAGGTCTGCACCAATCCCCGGATGCGCCACGTGGGCACCCTGGGTATGCTGGTACACACGGACTTCCAGAATCAGGGCATCGGCACCACCCTGATGAAAACCGTGCTGGAGCTGGCGGACAACTGGCTCATGCTGGTGCGGGTGGAACTGGAGGTCTTTGCCGACAACGCTCGGGCCATCCACCTTTACGAGAAATTCGGCTTTGAGAAGGAGGCTCTGCTGCGCATGTCCGTGGTGCGGGACGGGCAGTATTGGGACAACTATAAAATGGCCCGGCTGAGGACGCCCTGATGTCCCAGGGCAGGCTGTTTGAGCTGCTCTGCCTCCTGCTGGAGCGGGGCCGCATGACCGCCGGGGAGCTGGCGGAGCACTTCGAGGTGTCGGTGCGCACCATCTATCGGGACGTGGACGCCCTGTCGGCGGCGGGGGTGCCGGTGTACGCCGCGCCGGGGCGGAACGGCGGCGTGGCCCTGCTGGAGGGCTATACCCTCCACCGGGCCGCCTTTACCGAGGCGGAGCAGCGGCAGCTGCTCACCGCCCTCCGGAGCCTGTCTGTGGAGACCGGAGGGGAGACGGCGGACACCCTGTCCAAGCTGTCCGCCCTGTTTCAACGGTCGGAGCCGGACTGGCTGCGGGTGGAGCTGTCCCGCTGGGGCAGCGCCGGGCAGGACGACGCCAGGTTCGGCGTGGTGCGGGATGCCATTCTCTCCCGCCGGGAGCTCTCCTTCCTCTACCTCTCCGCCAGCGGGCCCACCGCCCGGCGGCGGGTGCGCCCCGCCCGGCTGGTGTTCAAGGGACAGTCCTGGTACCTCCAGGCCCTCTGCCTGGAGCGGCGCGACTACCGCACCTTCAAGCTCACCCGGATGCTGGAGCTGGAGGCCGGAGCATCCTTCGACCAGGCCCTCGCCCCGCCGCCCATGGAGAACGGCTGGACGGGGGACGCGCCGGTGGTGTCGGTGCGCCTGCGCTTCTCCCCCTCCTTCGCCTACCGGGTGTATGACGAGTTCGACGAGGGCTGCGTCACCCGGCGGGCGGATGGATCTTTGGAGGTAGCCGTCTCCTTTCCGGAGGATCCGTGGCTGTACGGCTACCTGCTCTCCTTCGGTCTGGGGGTGGAGGTGCTGGAGCCGGAGGGGCTCCGGCGGCGGCTGGCCCTGCTGGCGGCGGATATGGCAAAGCACCACGGAAACCCTGACACAGGATGTCAGGATATGTGTGGTACCATGGGGGCATCTCACACACAGGAGGAATCTGTTATGAACCAGACCTTTTGCCAGTCCTGCGGGATGCCCATGGACGACCCCGCCCTCCGGGGCACCGAACAGGACGGAACCCCCAGCCCCCACTACTGCAAATACTGCTATCAAAACGGGGCCTTCACCGGTGATATGACCATGGAGCAGATGATCGACTTCTGCGTCCCCATGACGGTACAGGCCAACCCCGGCATGACGGAGGAACAGGCCAGGGCCCAGATGCGCCGGTTCTTCCCCATGCTGCTGCGATGGAGGAACTAATGGACTGGAACGCCATCTACCCCAGGCCGGAGGAGCCCACCCCGGAGCAGCTCTCCGCCTATGTGTCCGACCCATTATGGGACGAGTTGAACCGCTGGATCTGTGAAGCCTATTCCCTTGCCCCCAAGTATACCTACAGCCGCTGTTCCATGGGCCGGGGCTGGAACGTCAAATACCGGGTGGGCAGCAGGGCCCTGTGCACCCTCTACCCCGCGCCGGGAGCCTTCACCTGTCTGGTGGCGGCCCCCGCCCAGGCGGAGGCCCTGCTCCCCGCCCTGTCGGCGTACACTAGGGAACTGTGGCGCGCGGCCAGGCCCATAAATTCCGTCCGCTGGCTGTCGCTGGAGGTCTCCTCCCCCCAGGTGCTGGAGGACGTGAAGGCCCTTCTGTTAGTGAAACAAAAGCCAAAACACGCGGGACAGGCGTAGCCTGTCCCGCCTTTTTGTGGTATACTGTAACATACTATAACGTCAATACGAGGTATCTGTATGGAAATCACCCTTCGACAGGAGAGCGCCGCCGAACACCGGGCCGTGGAGGAGCTGGTGCGGGAGGCCTTCTGGAACGTCTATCAGCCCGGGTGCAACGAGCACCACTATCTCCACCTGCTCCGCCAGTCCCCCGCCTTTCGGCCGGAGCTGACCTTCGTATGCGAGGCGGACGGCCAGCTGGCCGGACAGATCGCCTGCTCCGCCAGCTGGATCGAGCTGGCCGGCGGCGGGCGGCTGGACACCGTCACCTTCGGCCCCCTGGCCGTGCTGCCCCGGTATCAGAAGCAGGGGCTGGCCCGGGCCCTGGTGTGCCACGCCCTCCGGGCGGCCCAGGCCGCGGGCCAGCAGGCCGCCGTGATCCTGGGCGACCCCCGGCACTACGGCCGCTACGGCTTCTGGTGCGGGGAGAAATGGGGCATTGCCCTGGAGAACGGCCAGTACCTCCCCGGCCTCCAGGCGGTGGAGCTCTCCCCCGACGCCCTGACCTACGCCGCCGGACGATTCCACGAGGGCTTCCCCTATGACCCCAATCCGGCGGAGCTGGACGCCTTCGACGGCTCCTTCCCTGTGAAGGAAAAAGCCATTACAGATTTTCAGAGAGAATTCCAGGTGATGTGCTCCCTGGGACACGAGGTGATCCCCCATGGATTTATGCAATGAGAAGGACATCCGGGCCCTGCTGGCCCGCCACGGCTTCCGCTTCTCCAAGAGTATGGGCCAGAATTTCCTGATCGAGGGCTGGGTGCCCAGGGACATCGCGGAGGCCTCCGGCGCGGACCAGACCACCGGCGTGCTGGAGATCGGCCCCGGCATCGGGCCCCTGACGGTGCAGCTGGCCCGGCGGGCGGCCAAAGTGGCCGCCGTGGAGCTGGATCGCGCCCTCTACCCCATTCTGGACGAGACCCTGGCCCCCTACGACAACGTGGAGGTGGTGCCCGGCGACGTGATGAAGCTGGATCTGGCCGCACTTGCAGCCGACAAGTTCTCCGGCCTTACAGCCATAGCCTGCGCCAACCTGCCCTACAACATCACCACGCCGGTGCTCACCGCCCTGATCCAGGCGGGGTGCTTCGCCTCCATCACGGTGATGATCCAGCGGGAGGTGGCCCTGCGCATCTGCGCCGCGCCGGGGACGGCGGACTACGGGGCCTTCTCCGTATTCTGCCAGTACCACACCGCGCCGGAGCTGCTCTTCGAGGTGCCGCCGGAGTGCTTCCTCCCCGCCCCCAAGGTGACCTCGGCGGTGATCAAGCTGGTGCCCCGGCAGGAGCCGCCCCAGGAGCTGGTGGAGGAGGGGCTGTTTTTCCAGGTGGTGAAGGCCTCCTTTGCCCAGCGGCGCAAGACCCTGCTCAACGGGCTCACCTCCGCCTTCGGGAGCCGGGTGCCCAAGGATGAGCTGCGAGCCGTGCTGGCGGAGGCCGGCCTGCCTGAAAACGTGCGGGGGGAGACCCTGGGCATCCCCCAGTTCGCCGCCCTGGCCGCCACCCTCTCCCGCCGCCTGTGAGGGGAAACCGGGTGGTTTTTGCAAATTCGGACAAAAGGGCTTGCAAAAACCGGCCGCATCTTCTACAATAGGAATAACAGCACTTTCCCGCACTACACAATCAAAGGGGGATACTTTCATGGCATTGACAAGCAATCGCGCGGTTTTGGATTGGATTGACGAGATGGCGGCCATGACCCAGCCCGACCAGATCGTTTGGATTGACGGCTCCGAGGCACAGCTGGAGGAGCTGCGGGCGCAGGCCTGCGCCACCGGGGAGATGGAGAAGCTGAACGAGGAGAAGCTGCCCGGCTGCTACCTCCACCGCACGGCGGAGAACGACTTGGCCCGGGTGGAAGACCGCACCTTCATCTGCTGCAAAAAGCAGGAGGACGCCGGCCCCACCAACAACTGGATGGATCCCCAGGAGATGTACGCCAAGCTGAAAAAGCTGTACACCGGCGCCATGAAGGGCCGCACTATGTACGTCATCCCCTACTCCATGGGCGTGGTGGGCTCCCCCTTCGCCAAGTACGGCATCGAGCTCACCGACTCCATCTACGTGGTGCTCAACATGGCCATCATGACCCGGGTGGGCCAGGCCGTGGCCGACGTGATCGGCGACGACTTCGTCAAGGGCCTCCACGCCAAGGCGGACATCGACCCGGCCAACCGCTACATCGTCCACTTCCCCGAGGACAACACCATCATGTCCGTCAACTCCGGCTACGGCGGCAACGTGCTGCTAGGCAAGAAGTGCTTCGCCCTGCGCATCGCCTCCTACCTGGGCCGGCAGCAGGGCTGGATGGCCGAGCACATGCTGATCCTGGGCGTGGAGAACCCCCAGGGCGAGGTGCGCTACCTGGCCGCCGCCTTCCCCTCCGCCTGCGGCAAGACCAACCTGGCCATGCTCAT
>NZ_JAHZDL010000065.1:0-15241 GCF_019422385.1 Flavonifractor sp. | reverse complement strand
TCACCTGGCCGGCCTGGGCGATGGCCCCGCCGTAGAGCAGGAACTTCTCCGTCAGGGTGGTCTTGCCGGCGTCGGGGTGGCTGATAATGGCGAACGTCCGCCGGCGGTTAATCTCTTTTTCGTATAATGACAAGGTAAAATTCCTCCTTGTATTCTGTCCTTGGCTTTCTGATGGGATGTCGCGGCCGGTGCGGTTATCTCACCGGCAAGGCCCGTAGGGGCGGATATCATCCGCCCGCCCAATGGGGCCTCAGCCGAAGCCGTAGGGCGCGGCATCCTTGACGCACCGTTCGATTACCGGGGGCTCCCCCGGGGGCGCGCCTGCGCGGCGGGCGCCCCCATTTCTTCCCGAAGAAATGGGGGGAAAGAAGGGGCGGGGGTTTCACCCCCAGCCCCCCAAAAACGGGGGTTCATGGCGGCGGTGGGCTGTACAGACAGGGCAGGAACCGGGCCGGCATTGCCGCCCGTTTTCCCGGTGGCTTCGCTACAGGCGCTGCCGCGCCCCGGGCGGCACGCATCGGGATTACCCGGCAAGCCTTGATGGCCGCTGCGCTGTACCGGGTGCGCCCGCCGGGCCGCCATCGGTGCCATGCCGCCGAAATATCAAGGCAGTCACGGTAGCTTGGGCCCTCGCCGAAGTCCGGCGGAGGGGATGAACTTTCGCGTTTATGCGGAAGCAAATGGTTCGCGGTTTGGGGCGGCGCGTTCTACGTGGGGGCTTCGGCTTCCAGGGCGGCCACGGCGGAGGGGATGTCCCGGAAGGTTTCCGCCCGGGGCACTGGCCGGTCAATCTGCCCGAAGCCGTAGGCGGCGTGGAGGAAGGGCACGCCGGCTTTGGCCGCCGCGTCAAAATCCCCCTGGGTGTCCCCGATGTAGAGGGGCCGCCTCAGGCCGTTGCGCTCCACCACCAGGGCGATGTTGTCCGCCTTGGGCAGGCCGGTGCGGCCGGGGTTCTCGAAGTCGGCAAAGTACTTCCCCAGGCCGTGGGCCTGGAAAAAGGCCTCAATATACCCGTCCTGGCAGTTGCTGACGATAAAGAGCCGGTACCGGCCGGACAGAGAGGCCAGCACCTCCTCCTCCCCGGGGAAGAGAATGCCGCCGTATTCAGCCACATAGCGGTTTTCCTCCGCCAGGATCTGATCCAGGACGGGCTGCATCTTCTCCTGATCCAGCTCGGGCACCAGGCGGTTGAGGATGTCGGGCAGCAGCATGCCCATGCAGGGCTGGAGCCGCTCCCTGGTGACAGTGCCGGCATATTGGGGCGCCAGGCGCTCCAGCGCCTGATTCCAGGAGACGCAGATGGCGTCCACACTGTCCCACAGCGTCCCATCCAGATCAAACAGCAGTCCGTCAAACAGGGCAGATTCCTCCCATCATAAAAAGAACCACATCCGCCAGGATGGGGCGCTCATCAGAATACCATGATACTATATCATACCCCGGCGGGGGTTTTCAAGCCTCCCGCCGGGGTTTTTGTGGAGAAAACTGCCGCATCGGCACAGATTTTTCAGAGCCGGCCGCCGCTATTCCGCCAGGCAGCTGCGGCCCCGTTTGAGGTAGCGGCCTGCGCCCTTCCGGCCCAGGAACTGGTTGTCCTGTACGATCACCTCGCCGTGGGAGAGCACCAGGTCGATCTTTCCCTGAAGCTCCATGCCCTCGTAGCAGGTGTAGTCCGCCGCGGAGTGGAGGGTGGACTGGGTGAGGGTGCGCGTCCCGTTGGGGTCCAGAATCACCACGTCGGCGTCGGCGCCGGGCTGAATGGTGCCCTTTTGGGGGTAGAGACCATAGAGCCGGCTGGGCTCGGTGCAGGCCAGGCGCACCAGCTGGGGGAGGGTGATGCGGCCCTTGGCCACCCCCTCTGAGTAGAGCACCGGCAGCCGCTCCTCCACGCCGGGGGCCCCGTTGGGGCAGGCAGTGAAGTCGCCCGCACCATACTGCTTCTCTACGGCGAAGCGGAAGGGGCAGTGGTCGGTGGCCACCGCGTCGACGGAGCCGTCGGCCAGCCCGCCCCACAGGGCCTCGCAGTCCGCCCCGGTACGCAGGGGCGGGGACATAATGGCCTTCAAGCCCTCCTGGGGGTCGCTGTAGGCCTCCTCGGTGAGGGTGAGATACTGGGTGCAGGTCTCCACCCCGAAGTGCCGCTGCCCGGCGGCCCTGGCCTTGCGCACCTCCGCCAGCCCGGCGGCGCTGGACAGGTGCACCACGTACACCGGCGCCTCCCCGGCCAGGGCGGCCAGGTGGAGCAGGCGGCTCACCGCCTCCGCCTCGCACCCGGCGGGGCGGCTTCTGGCGTGGTAGATGGGGGCCGTCAGGCCCTGGGACTTGTACCAGCCCCGCAGGAAGTTCACCACCCCGTCGTTCTCGCAGTGGGCGGGGATGACCAGACCGTCCTCCTTGGCCTGCCGGAGCACCTGGAACAGGGCGCTGTCGTCCAGGCGGTCGTCATAGGTCAGGTAAGCCTTGAAGCTGGTGATGCCCTCTCGGTCGGCAATCTCCCCCATCTCCCGGAGGATCTGGTCGTTCACGTGCTGGAGCACCCCGTGGAAGCCGTAGTCGATCACCGCTTTCCCGTCGGCCAGCCGGTGGTACTCCTCCACCTGGTGCCACAGGGAGCAGCCCTTGGGCCCGAAGGCCATGTGATCCACAATGGTGGTGGTGCCGCCGCAGGCGGCGGCCACGGTGCCGGTGTAGAAGTCGTCCACCGCCCGGTGGGCCCCGGCCTGGAGATCCATGTGGGTGTGCACGTCCACCCCGCCGGGCAGGATGTATTTCCCGGCGACGTCGATGCAATGGGCGCCCCGGGCGTCCAGGCCCTTCCCAACCGCCTGGATCACGCCGTTTTCGATGAGCACGTCGGCGGCAAAGGCGGCGGACTCGGTGACCACGGTGCCGTTCTGGATGATGGTGCGCATAGGCCCCCTCCTTGTCTGTTTCGGTTTGCCTCAAACAAAAAGTGTTTGAGGCAAACTTTTTTTCATCTCCATCATACGCCAACCGCCCGCCCTTGTAAAGGGGAGATTGTGCCCAAAAGAAGGGCCCGGATTTGTGGAAAAACACCGTGCGGGGCCGCATAACTTCTCCCAAGGCCGCCATACTAACCCCAGCAAGGAAGAAACAGGGGAGGCGCCCATGGAACAATTTGCAGTCAAGCCCGTGATCACCTTCGGCACCGGCGCCCTGGCCGCCCTGGAGGAGCTGCCGGGGGAGCGGGTGCTGGTGATCACCGACGGCTTTCTGGCCAAGTCCGGCCTGCTGGACAAGGTGCTGGCCCATCTGAAGGGCCGCACGGTGGAGATTTTCGACCAGGTGGTGCCCGACCCGCCCATCGACCTGGTGGCGAAAGGGGCCCGGGCCCTGGCGGACTTCAAGCCCCGGACGGTGGTGGCCTTCGGCGGCGGCTCCCCCATGGACTGCGCCAAGGCCATGCTGCTCTTCGGCAAAAAGCTGGGGGCCCTGGGGGAGATCACCTTCGCGGCGGTGCCCACCACGGCGGGCACCGGGTCGGAGGTCACCTCCTTCGCCGTGCTCACCGACCCGGTGCGGGGGATCAAGTACCCCCTGGTGGACGACAAGCTGCTCCCCGACCAGGCCATTTTGGACCCCGCCCTGCTGGCGGGGGTGCCGCCGGCGGTGACGGCGGACACGGGGATGGACGTGCTCACCCACGCCGCCGAGGCCTACGTGGCCAAGGGGGCCTCCCCCTACTCCGACGCTTTGGCGGAGAAGGCCTTTACCCTGGCCTGGGAAAACCTCCGCCCCGCCTGGGAGAGCCAGGGGGAGAGCCGGGCCAAGCGGCAGATGCTCCTGGCCTCCAACCTGGCGGGCATGGCCTTCAACGCCGCCGGGCTGGGCCTGTGCCACAGCCTGGCCCATGCCCTGGGGGGTAAATTCCACGTGCCCCACGGGCGGCTCAACGCCCTGATCTTTCCCCACATGCTCCGCTTCAACGCCGCGGTCAGGGAGGCGGCGGCCAAATACGGCCAGCTGGCCCGGCTGTGCGGCCTGGCCCCCAACCCACGGGCTTTAGCCGCCGGGTGGAACCGGCTGCGCTCCCAGCTCAAGCTGCCCGACCGGCTGACGGCCTGCGGGGTGGAGACCAGACAACTCCACGCCGCCCTGGACGAGCTGACCGCCGCCGCCCTGGGGGATCTCTGCGCCCCCGCCAACCCCCGGAGCGCCTCGGCGGAGGACGTGAAGGCCCTGCTGAAGGAGCTGGCGTGATGGCGGAGACCCTGCTTTCTGTCGGTATCGACATAGGAACAAGCACCACCCAGTTAGTGATCTCCCGCCTGACGCTGGAGAACCGGGCCAACCCCTTCTCGGTGCCAAAAGTGGCCATTGCCGAGCGGGAGGTGCTCTACCGTAGCGATATTCACTTCACCCCCCTGCTGTCGGACACGGTGATCGACGCCCAGGGGGTGCGGGCCATCGTGGAGGAGGAGTACCGGAAATCCGGCTTTGACAAGGGGGAGATCGCCACCGGCGCGGTGATCATCACCGGCGAGACCGCCCGGAAGGAGAACGCTCGGGAGGTGCTCTCCGCCCTGTCGGCCTTTGCGGGGGACTTCGTGGTGGCCACCGCCGGGCCCGACCTGGAGTCCATCCTGGCCGCCCGGGGGGCGGGTGCGGATGAATACTCCGGGGAGAAATACGCAGATATATTGCATTTTGACATCGGCGGCGGTACCGCCAACCTGTCCCTCTGGTCCCACGGGGAGCTGGTGCAGACCGGCTGCCTGGACGTGGGCGGGCGTTTGATTAAGCTGGACCGGGACAGCGGAAGGATCACCTATGTGTCGCCGGTGATCACCCGGGCCGCCGGGCACCTGGAACATGTAGGGCGGGGGCTTGCCCCCGCCGCCCCGTACCGGACTCCAGTCGTGGGGGATACCGCCGCGCCGGAGGCCTTGGCCCCGGTGATTCAGACCATGGTGGAGGCCCTGGAGCAGGCGGCAGGCCTGCGGCCGGGGCGGGAGAGGATGGACGCCTTTCTCACCCAGGGCACCCGGTGGGAGCCCCGGACCGTGCCGGTGGTGTCCTTCTCAGGCGGGGTGGCCGACTGCATCGACGCCCCCCCCGACGACTGGAAAGCCTACGGCGACATCGGCGTACTGCTGGGGCGGGCCATCGCCGCCTCCCCGGCCTTCCAGGCGGCGGGGCGGTTCCGGGGGGCGGAGACCATCCGGGCCACAGTGGTGGGGGCGGGGAGCCACGCCACCGACCTGTCCGGCTCCACCATCTTCTACCGGGACATCCCGTTCCCCCTGAAAAACCTGCCCATCCTCAAATTGACGGCACAGGAGGAGCGGGGGGACGCCGCCGCCCTGGCGCAATCCATCCGGGACAAGCTGGGGTGGTTTGCCGACGAGGGGGGCCTGAGCCAGCTGGTGCTGGCTCTCCGGGGGGAGGACAACCCTTCCTATGCCCGCATCCAGGCCCTGGCCCGGGGCGTGGCCGACGGGCTCGCCCCCCTGCGGGAGGCGGGATTTGTCCCCATCGTGGCGGTGGAGTGCGACCAGGCCAAGGTGCTGGGGCAGGCCCTGGCCCCGCTGCTGGACGGGCCCCTTTTGTGCCTGGACGGGGTGGGGGTGGACTCCGGCGACTACCTGGACATCGGCGCGCCCGTGGCGGGCGGGACCGTTCTGCCGGTGGTCATCAAGACCCTGGCGTTTCAGAAATCGTAGGGCGGGGGCTTGCCCCCGCTGTTAAGGAGCGATCACATGATACTCAAAACCAAGCTGCTGGGGCACGTCTACGAATTCAAGTCCGTGAAGGACGCCCTGGCCAAAGCCAACGAGGAGAAGTCGGGCGACCGGCTGGCGGGCATCGCCGCCGAGAACGCCGAGGAGCGGGTGGCGGCCAAGGTGGTGGTGGCCAACCTGACCCTGGCGGATCTCCGCAACCACCCCGCCGTCCCCTATGAGGAGGACGAGGTCACCCGCATCATCCAGGATGACGTGAACGAGAAGATCTACGACGAGATCAAGCACTGGACGGTGGCGGAGCTGCGGGAGTGGCTGCTGGACGAGAAGAACGGCGGCGACGCCATCCGGCGGGTGAGCCGGGGCCTGACGGCGGAGATGATCGCCGCCGTGGCCAAGCTGATGAGCAACCTGGATCTGATCTACGCGGCCAAAAAGATCCGGGTCACCGCCCACTGCAATACCACCATCGGCCTGCCGGGTACCCTGTCCTGCCGCCTCCAGCCCAACCACCCCACCGACGACCCGGACGGCATCATGGCCTCCCTGCTGGAGGGGCTCACCTTCGGGGCGGGGGACGCGGTGCTGGGCCTCAACCCGGTGGACGACAGCGTGGAGAGCGTCCGCCGGGTGCTGGACCGGTTCCAGGAGATCAAGACCCGGTGGGACATCCCCACCCAGATCTGCGTGCTGGCCCACGTGACCACCCAGATGGAGGCGGTGCGCAAGGGGGCCCCCTGCGACCTGATCTTCCAGTCCATCGCCGGCTCCCAGAAGGGCAACGAGGCCTTCGGCCTGGACGGCAAGCTGATCGAGGAGGCCCGGCAGCTGGCCCTGCGGGAGGGGAACGCCACCGGCCCCAACGTCATGTACTTCGAGACCGGCCAGGGCTCCGAGCTGTCCTCCGAGGCCCACCACGGGGCCGACCAGGTGGTGATGGAGGCCCGGTGCTACGGCTTTGCCAAGCGGTTCCAGCCCTTCCTGGTGAACACGGTGGTGGGCTTCATCGGCCCCGAGTACCTGTACAACTCCAAGCAGGTAATCCGGGCGGGCCTGGAGGACCACTTCATGGGCAAGCTCACCGGCATCCCCATGGGCTGCGACGCCTGCTACACCAACCACATGAAGGCCGACCAGAACGACATCGAGGATCTGGCTGTCCTGCTCACCGCCGCCGGGTGCAACTACTTCATGGGCATCCCCCACGGCGACGACGTGATGCTCAACTACCAGACCACCGGCTTCCACGAGACCGCCGCCCTGCGGGAGCTCTTCGGCCTCACCGCCATCCCGCCCTTCCAGGCGTGGCTGGAGAAGATGGGCCTTGTGGAGAACGGCAGGCTCACCGAGCTGGCGGGGGATGCGTCGGTGCTGCTGGCGTGAAAGCGCGGGCGGATGATATCCGCCCCTACACCCTATATTTTGTAGGGCGCGGCATCTCTGACGCGCTGCCCGTCCACATCCCCTATGTGGGGCGCGTCCTACGCACACCCTGCAGGGCGGGGGCTTGCCCCGCCGCCCGCGCTCATTCCGTAGGGGCGAACTGTGTTCGCCCGCCGATACGATAGAGGTGACGATATGAACGAACAAGAGCTGCGCTCCCTGGTGGAGCGCATGGTGCTGGAGCTGGCGGGCCAGCCTGCCGGGGCGTCCCAATCCGCCTCGGCAAAACCCGCCCCTCCGAGGTCGGAGATTGACCCGAACGGCTGCCTGGAGGACATCACCGAGACGGATCTCCGGCGGCAGTACCTGGTGGAGCACCCGAAAAACGGTCCCGCCTTTCTGGATCTGAAGCTGCGCACCCCGGCCCGGCTGGGACTGGGGCGGGCGGGGGCCCGGTACAAGACCATCTCCATGCTGCGGATGCGGGCCGACCACGCGGCGGCCCAGGACTCGGTGTTCTCCCACGTGGACGCCGCTTTTGTGGAGAAACACGGCTTTGTCCCCGTCCAGACCCTGTGCCAGAACAAGGACGAGTACCTGACCCGGCCAGACAGGGGCCGCCGCTTCGACGAGGCCAACCAGGCCATCATCAAAAAGACCCTGGGCCAGAGCCCTAAGGTGGCCCTGGTGGTGGGGGACGGCCTGTCCTCCGCCGCCATCGAGGCCAACGCCGCCGACTGCCTCCAGGCCATCCAGGCGGGCCTCAAGACCTACGGCCTGGAGGCCGGGCAGGTGCTGTTTGTGAAATACTGCCGGGTGGGGGCCTCCGACCACATCGGGGAGCTCACCGGCGCGGAGGTGGTGTGCATGCTGGTGGGGGAGCGGCCCGGCCTGGTGACGGCGGAGTCCATGTCCGCCTACCTGACCTACAAGCCCCACATCGGCATACCCGAGTCCAAGCGCACCGTGGTCTCCAACATCCACAAGGGGGGCACCACCGCCGTGGAGGCGGGCGCCCATATTGCGGAGTTGATTCACACCATGCTGGAAAGGAAGGCGAGCGGCATTGATCTGCGCTGACGGCAGGCGGCCGCCATGTATGGCGGCCCTGCAAAGGCCGATATTTTGGGCGTAGGGCCGGCATATATGCCGGCCGCCCATCAACGAAGGAAGTGATTGTATGACAGGGGATCTGATCCCCGCCAAGGTGCTGGCCACCCACACCATCGCCAACGTCAGCGAGACGCTGGCGGAGAAGCTGGGCCTGCCGCCCCAGTACCGCTCCATCGGCATCATCACCGCCGACAGCGACGACGTGACCTACTGCGCCCTGGACGAGGCCACCAAGGCCGCCGCCGTGGAGGTGGTGTACGGCCGCTCCCTGTACGCCGGGGCGACCAACGCCTCCACCAAGCTGGCCGGCGAGGTGATCGGCATTCTGGCCGGGCCCAACCCGGCGGAGGTGCAGTCCGGCCTGCGGGCCTGCGCGGAGTTCATGGACAGCGGGGTGGGCTTCCGCTCCGCCAACGAGGACGATTCCATCATCTATTTCGCCCACACCGTCTCCCGCACGGGCACCTACCTGTCCAAGACGGCGCATGTGCGGGAAGGGGAGGCCCTAGCCTACCTGATCGCCCCGCCCCTGGAGGCGGTGGTGGGCCTGGACGAGGCGCTGAAGGCCTCCGACGTGGAGCTGGCCGCCCTCTTTGAGCCCCCCAGTGAGACCAACTTCGGCGGCGGCCTGCTCACCGGTACCCAGAGCGCGTGCAACGCCGCCTGCGCGGCCTTTGCCGAGGCGGTGAAGGCGGTGGCGGCCCGGCCGAGAGAGATTTGACGAAAGAGCGGCGGGCGCAGGCGGCGTGCGAGCGGGAGCGAGCCGCGCCGACAGGCGCGTCAAGCGTTTTGGCGGAGCCAAAACCTTGGAATCGCCGGAATTCACTTCCGGCGATTGGGGTGAAATCCGGGGCCCCCGCCCGGCGGGAGCCGGGTGGGGTCGCCTGCGCGGCCTTTGCCGAGGCGGTGAAGGCGGTGGCGGCCCGGCCCCGCGAAATCTGACGGGGCGGCGGGAGCAAGCTCCCGCCCTACGGGGACAGATTCCGCGGAAAACAGATGTAGCTACAGCCGACGAAGAACCCTCCTGGGGGGAGGATTCGGAGGGAAAGATAGTGTGAAAGAAAACCGTCAGGGTTGTCTTTCGCGTTGGATCAAACGACTTTTTGAACCTTTTTTGGAAAGTTCAAAAAGTCCGGCAGCCTGTAGAAAAAGCCTAAAGGCTTTTCTACAGGCTGCGGCGGGGGCTTGCCCCCGCCGCCAAACAAGGCGAGGTGAACCATTTGGACAAGGATCTGCAATCCATTCAGGAGACGAGAGAGCTGCTCCAGCAGGCCAGAAAGGCCCAGGGAATCCTGGCGTGCATGAGCCAGGGGCAGCTGGACAAAATAACGGCGGCCATCTCGGAGACCGCGGCGGAGCACGCGAAAAGGCTGGCCGACATGGCGGTGGAGGAGACGGGGTTCGGCAGAAAGGCGGACAAGGAGCTGAAAAACCGCTTCGCCGCCCTCACCCTCTACGACGCCATCAAGGACGAGAAGACCCATGGGATTCTGGCGGAGAACCCGGAAAAGCGGGTCATCGACATCGGCGTGCCGGTGGGGATTGTGGCGGGGCTGGTGCCCTCCACCAACCCCACCTCCACGGTGATCTACAAGTCCATGATCTGCATGAAGGCGGGCAACCCCATCATTTTCTCCCCCCACCCCAGCGCGGTGAACTGCATTTTGGAGACGGTGAACGTGGTGCGCCGGGCGGCGGAGAGCGCCGGGGCCCCGGCGGGGAGCATCTCCTGCATCACCACCCCCACCCTGGAGGCCACCAACACCCTGATGCGCCACGACTTTACCCGCCTGATCCTGGCCACCGGAGGCGGGGCCATGGTGAAGGCGGCCTACTCCTCCGGCACCCCGGCCATCGGCGTGGGGGCGGGCAACGGCCCGGCCTATATCCACCGCACGGCGGACGTGCGACAGGCGGTGCGCCGCATTCTGGAGTCCAAGACCTTTGACAACGGCACCATCTGCGCCAGCGAGCAGTCCATCGTGGTGGAGCGGGCCATGGAGGCGGCCGTCACGGCGGAGCTCCGCGCCCAGGGGGCCTATGTCCTGGACGACGGGGAGCACCGGCAGCTGTCCAGGTTCATCCTGCGCCCCAACGGCACCATGAACCCGGCCATCGTGGGCAAGAGCGTGGAGACGGTGGCCAGGCTGGCGGGGCTCACCCGGGTGCCTCCCACGGCCCGGGTGCTGGTGGCCCGGGAGACCGGCGTGGGGAAGGGCTACCCCTACTCCAGCGAGAAGCTGGGCCTGATCCTGGCCTACTACGTGGAGGACGACGAGGAGGCGGTGCTCCGCCGGTGCGTGGAGATCCTGGAGTGGGAGGGGGCGGGCCACACCTTCGCCATCCACACCGAGGATCAGGAGACGGCCAAGCGCTTCGCCGCCGCCGTCCCCGCCAGCCGGGTGCTGGTGAACACCCCCGCCTCCCTGGGGGGCATCGGGGCCACCACCTGCCTGTTCCCCGCCCTCACCCTGGGGTGCGGCGCGGTGGGCGGCTCGTCCAGCTCCAATAACATCGGCCCCCTGGATCTCATCAACATCAAGCGGGTGGCCTGGGGCGTGCGGGAGCTGGAGGAGCTGAGGGGCGGTGGGCGCGCCGGGGCCGTCGCGCCCCACTCTGCCGGGGCGGGCGCCTCCCATGTGGTGGACGAGCGCCTGCTGGATGAGCTGGTGAGCCAGATTGCGAGGAGGCTGAGCGTATGAGCGAGGTCAACGCCGACGGCGTGCTGCTCAATCCCCACGAGGCGATTTTGCAGGAGGTGCAGGCCCTGACCAACTCCCTGACGGCGGAGGAGCCGGAGGGGATGGAGGACGACAAGGCCCACCCCGTCCAGGCCGGAAACGGCCAGCCGGCGGGGGAGGCGGGGGGCGCGCCCCACGTCTCCGTGTCCGCCGCCCTGGCGGCCCCGTCCCACAGGGGGGCGGGCACCGGCAGCTACGCCGCGGAGCACCCGCCCCAGCCGGCCAAAAAGCAGGCCCGGCGAGGCGGGAACACGAAAAAACCAAAGCCGGCTCCCCCCGAGACAGCGGGGGAGCCGGAACAGCCAAAACAGACGACTGACAGGAGGAACCGAAGCATGGCAAACACAAACGCGCTGGGCATGGTGGAGACAAGAGGACTGGTGGGGGCCATTGAGGCCGCCGACGCCATGGTGAAGGCCGCCAACGTGCAGCTGGTGGGCAAGGAGCAGGTGGGCGGCGGCCTGGTGACCGTCATGGTGCGGGGCGACGTGGGCGCGGTGAAGGCGGCCACCGACGCCGGGGCCGCGGCGGCGGAGAAGGTGGGGGAGCTGATCTCCGTCCACGTGATCCCCCGGCCCCACGCCGAGGTGGACCACATCCTGCCCCACGCCTCCGGCGAGCTGGGCGGGGAGTAAGCCATGGCGCTCCTGACCGAGGAGGACGTGCGCCGCATGTCGGATAACGGCACCCGGGGCCCGGTGGTGGTGAACCGGGGGGAGGTGCTCACCCCCGGGGCCAGGGACTGGCTCCGGGCCCATAAGGTGGAGGTGGTCTACCCACAGGGGGAGGCGGCGGAGCACGCCCCCGGCGCGCCGGCCCCCGCCAAGTACCAGACCCTGTTCGGGGCAACCCTGAACGAGAAGCCCGAGCACATGACCCATCTGAAGGGCAACACGTTGGTGTTCAAGGACCACCCCCGCATTGCCTTCCGGGGGTGGATCGACGCCCTGGAGGCGGAGCTGCTGCTGGCCCAGCAGGCGGCGGCGGGGGAGGGCCTGGCCGCCCTGGCGGAGGAGCTGGGGGAGGCCCTGGCCTTCACCCGCCGGTTCATCCGCTGCGACGTGCTGGACGAGCCGGTGGGGCCCATCCACTTGTGCGGCTACACGGCGGAGCAGCTGCGGGAGGTGTCCCACTACCCGGACAAGCACCTGGGGCAGCCCCACTTCCTGCCCAGCTGTACCGACGGCCCCGCCCTGCTGGCGGTGAACCGGGCCCGCACCGTGGCCCGGCAGACCGAGCTGGCGGCCTACGCCGCCTTCCGGGACGCGGACGGCGGGGTCACCAGGGACGACATCATCCAGGGGCTCAACCGGCTGTCCTCCCTGCTGTGGATTCTCATGTGCAAATGCAAGGGGGGACACTATGCACACGCTTAATACCATAGACGCCGCCGCCCTGGCGGAGCAGATCGTGGCCCGCCTCACCATCGGGATCGAGGCCAGCGGGCGGCACGTCCACCTGTCCCGGCACGATCTGGAGGCCCTGTTCGGCGCGGGCTACCAGCTCAACCGGGTGAAGGAGCTGTCCCAGCCGGGGCAGTTCGCCTGCGCCGAGCGGGTCACCCTGGAGGGCCCCAAGGGGAGCATCCCCAACGTGGTGATCCTGGGCCCGGAGCGGCCGGAGAGCCAGGTGGAGATCTCCCTCACCGACGGGGTGGCCCTGGGGATCACGCCGCCGGTGCACCTGTCCGGCGACATCGCCGGCACGCCGGGGATCACCCTCCGCCACGGCGACCGGGTGCTCCGGCTGGAGCGGGGCCTGATCGCCGCCAAGCGGCACATCCACATGACCCCGGCGGACGCCGCCCGCTTCGGCGTGGCGGACAAGCAGACCGTGCGCCTGCGGTGCTTCACCGCCCGCCCGGCGGTGCTGGAGGACGTGGAGGTGCGGGTGTCCCCCAAATTCTCCACCGTGGTGCATATCGACTATGACGAAGCGAATGCCTGTGGATTTCGCAAGGGCGACCGGGGCCTGATTTTGAAATGACCCTGGAGTGGCGGGGACGGACGCTGGTGATCACCTGGCTGCCGGTGGCCTCCATGGGCCGCCTGGCGGCCTGCGCCCCCCAGACGGCGGCGGAGACCGAGGTGCTGGCCGCTCTGCTGGCCGGGGCCAGGGTGCGGGTGGGGCGGGACGCCCTGGAGTACCGCCGCTACCGCCGCACCGCCCCGTTGGGTATCTATCAGAAATGCGCCGGCCTGGAGCGGCGATTGCGGGAGATGGGAATCTGTGTTGCTGGGACAGGTGGCCGGTAAGGTCTGGGCCACGAAAAAATCCCCCGCCCTGACGGGGCAGGCCTTTCTGACCGTCCGGGTGGGGGAGCGGATCTTGGTGTGCGCCGACTGCGTGGGGGCCGGGGAGGGGGAGACCGTCCTGGTGGCCACCGGCGGCGCGGCCCGGGTGGCGGCGGGGAGAGAGATCCCCATCGACGCCGCCATTGTGGGGATTGTAGACGCTTAGCGTTGAAGCTGCCTCGCAGAGTTCCGCCGTCCGCAGACGGCGGAAGCCAATCAAATCTCGTTTTCCCCGGTGACATGCGCGTCGGGGAAAACACCGCTCAGCCCGCAAGTGTGGGCATTGTCCGCCATTGTGGACAATGCCCGCGCGCAGAGGGCTGCAAACCTTTCAAACAAGCGGCTCTGCCGCTTGTTTGAGGCAAGGAAAGGGGACATACCAATGTCCATCAACGAGATCATCGTCTACCTCATGGTGCTGTTCATGGCCCTGGGGGCCGTTGACCGGATCATCGGCAACAGGTTCGGCCTGGGGGAGAAATTTGAGGAGGGCATCCTGGCCATGGGCTCCCTGGCCCTGGCCATGATCGGCATCATCTGCCTGGCGCCGGTGCTGGCCAGCCTGCTCCGGCCGGTGGTGGTGCCGGTGTACCGGTTCCTGGGGGCCGACCCGGCCATGTTTGCCGGCACCATCCTGGCCAACGACATGGGGGGTGCCCCCCTGGCCCGGGAGCTGGCCCTCACCCAGGAGGCGGGCCAGTTCGGCGGCCTGATCGTGGGCTCCATGCTGGGCCCCACCATCGTGTTCACCATCCCGGTGGGCCTGGGCATCATCAAAGCCGAGGACCGGCCCCACCTGGCCACCGGCGTGCTGGCCGGCGTGGTCACCGTGCCCATCGGCAGCTTTGTGGGCGGCCTGGCGGCGGGCTTTCCCCTGAGCATGGTGCTGCGCAACCTGATCCCCATCGTGCTCATCGCCGTGCTCATCGCCCTGGGGCTGTTCTTCGCCCCCAACGGCATGGTGAAGGGCTTCCAGGTGTTCGGCAAAATCATCGTCATCATCATCACCATCGGCCTGGCGGCCGCCATCATCCAGGAGCTGACCCCCCTCACCCTGATCCCGGGGCTGAACCCCATCTCCGACGGGGTGGAAATCGTGGGGGACATCGCCATCGTGCTGGCGGGTGCCTTCCCCCTGGTGTTTGTGATCACCAAGGTGTTCCGCAGGCCCCTGATGAAGCTGGGGGGCCTGCTGGGCATGAACGACGTGGCCGCCGCCGGCATGGTGGCCACCCTGGCCAACAACATCCCCATGTTCCAGATGATGAGCGACATGGACCGCCGGGGCAAGATCATCAACGTGGCCTTTGCCGTGTCCGCCTCCTTCGTGTTTGGCGACCACCTGGGCTTCACGGCGGGCTTTGACTCCACCATGCTTTTCCCCATGATCGTGGGCAAGCTGGTGGGAGGTATCACCGCCGTGGCGGCGGCCATGCTGCTCACCCGAAAGGACAGGAGGGAAGACCATGGATAAGCGGGAGCTGGAGGAGCTGGTGCGCCAGGTGCTGCTGGAGCACCTGGGCGGCGGAGGCGGAGGCCACGGGGTGCGGTCGGTGCCCGTGCCGGCCCTGGGGGTGGACGAGCGCCACCGGATGGACACGGGGAACCCGGGCGACCGGGTGTACACCCGGGATCTGTTCACCCTGGAGCAGTCCCCCCGGCTGGGGGCGGGCATCATGGAGATGACCGACACCACCTTCCCCTGGACGCTAAACTACGACGAGATGGACTACGTGGTCAGCGGGCGGCTGGACGTGCTCATCAATGGGGAGAAGATCTCCGCCGGGCCGGGGGAGGTGCTCTATATCCCCAGGGGCAGCGCCATCCGGTTCTCCGTCACCGGCCACGCCCGGTTTTTGTACTTCGTCTATCCGGCGGACTGGCAGAGCCGGGGAGGCGGGCAGGGACCCTGGCAGTAGAAAGCCCGGCCCCGGAGCGCTGCTCCGGGGCCGGGTTTTTGTATCCCAAAACCACTCGCTAGGCGAGTGGTACAAAAAAGCCTATGGCG
>NZ_JAHZDL010000064.1:0-15252 GCF_019422385.1 Flavonifractor sp. | reverse complement strand
CTTTTTTCAGGAATCTTTCAGAAGTCCGTCCGGCTTCCGCCCGGTCTCTCCCGTCTGTTTCCTTCTTTTTCTTGCCCTCCCGTGAGGCGCTCAGATATAATACCACCCCCTCCCTCTTTTGTCAACACTTTTTTCTCGTTTTTTTCAGTCTTTTTCAATTTCCGCGCCGGTTGCAACCGGCGGGCAAATATGCTACTCTTATTATAATAATAGGAACACAGACCGGAGGGGATTACCCATGCCTATCAAGATTCCCGACTCCCTGCCCGCCACCGCGGTGCTGGAGAGCGAAAACATCTTTGTCATGACGGAATACCGGGCCATCCATCAGGACATCCGCCCGCTGAACGTTCTGATTCTCAACCTGATGCCCACCAAGATCGTCACGGAGACGCAGATCCTGCGCAAGCTGTCCAACACGCCGGTGCAGATCCAGGTGGAGCTGCTACGCACCGCCAGCTACCACTCCCAGCACACCGATGAGGATCACCTGGCCTCCTTCTACACCACCTTTGATCAGGTGCGCCACCGGAACTTCGACGGGATGATCATCACCGGCGCGCCGGTGGAAAACCTGGAATTCAGCCAGGTGGAGTACTGGCCGGAGCTGTGCGAGATTATGGCGTGGAGCCGCACCCATGTCCACTCCACCCTCCATATCTGCTGGGGGGCCCAGGCGGGGCTCTACTTCCACCATGGGGTGGAGAAGCGTTCCCTCCCCAGGAAGCTCTTCGGCGTGTATGAGCACCGGGTGCTCAAGCCCTCCTCCCCCCTGTTCCGCGGCTTTGACGACGTGTTCTTCGCCCCGCACTCCCGCTATACCGAGGTGTGGGAGGCCGACATTCGGAAGGCCGCCGGCCTGGAGCTGCTGGCCACCTCCTCCGAGGCGGGGGTGTACGCGGTCAAGACCGAGGACAGCAGCCAGTTCTTCGTCATGGGCCACCCGGAATATGACCCTGACACCCTGGCCCGGGAGTACTGGCGGGACAAGGACAAGGGGCTGGACATCGACGTACCCGCCCACTATTTTCCGGAGGACGACCCCGCCCGGGTGCCCATCGTCCGCTGGCGCAGCGCCGGGCAGCTGCTCTATACCAACTGGCTGAATTACTATGTCTATCAGACCACGCCCTATGATCTGACAAAACTCCACACATAACGGAAATGCGGGCGCCGTGCTCCCATATTTGCAAAATCCCTCCCGGTTGAATAACCGGGAGGGATTTCTGATCTGACAGGTATACGACCCGAAATATCTTACGCAGTGTGCCGGGCGCGCTCCATCTGAGTCAGCTTGACGCAGGCACCGATGACGCCGAAGAGGAACCAATAGGTGAACATGTTTCGGGGATAGAACCAGGTATACTCGGCCAGGCCGATTACCAGGATGCCGCAGAAGGCCCCGATGGCGGCGGCCAGCATCCGCCGGACCCGGGGATCCAGTGCCGCACAGAAGGCCTTCACGCCTGTCTTAAGACGCCACAGCAGCAGGGCCAGATAGGAAAACAGGGCGAAGATCCCCGCCTCTCCCCACATCTGCAGATAGTTGTTGTGGGTGTGGACGGGATAGGTGCCGTCAAAGTTGGTGGGATAGGTCTCGAAAACCTTCTTCATCACATCGGTGCCAAGGCCGACACCGCGGAACCAGTAATCCTCCATCAGATTTCTTGTGGTCTTGAAGATCTCAAAGCGGTACTGGGTGGAGCTGTCCTTGGTGTTGCCGATGGTGAGGATGCGGTTATAGATGGTCTCTGGCAGGAAGGGAATGGCAGCCAGACCCAGCACCAGGAATACCGGCACCCAGCGCCAGTTCAGCAGGGCCAGGAACACCACCACAGCGCAGGCCAGGCCGATCCAGCTGGCCCGGCCATAAGTGAAGCCGATGGCCGCCACGCCCAGGCACAGGGAGAGCAGGGACAGGAGCTTGCCCCGCCAACGGCAGTTGAGGAACAAGGCCAGATTCAAGGGCAGGAGCATCTCCAGCTGCTCGGCAAAATTATTGGGGTTGTCGAAGAAGGAGTACACCCGGCCCGGCATGCCGGCGTTGACGCTCATGTCCTGCTGGGACGGGACGATATCCACGCCGATATAACCCTGGTAGCAGCCATAGAGGGCGGCCACCGACAGGCCCACCACTGCCAGGGACACCATGAGCTGGAGCTGCTCATATTTCCGCACCGAACTGACCGCCAGCAGCACGATGAGGAAGGCGGTCAGGTGGAAGGCAAAGAAGCGCAGGGACATATGGGTGGACAGGGAGCCCACCGTAGCGATGCAGATAAAGGCCATATAAACGGTGAAATAGGGCCCCTGTGCGTCCAGCTCCAGCTTTCGCCGGGATCTCGAGGCGCTGCCCACCACAAACAGGCCGGTGAGGGCCACCACCCCCATCAGGCCGTAGATGTTATTCCACTTCTCGTGGGGGGCCATAAGCATAACCATCATGAACAGGCCCAGGAACAGGAAGGCTGCGCCCCCCAGGGTTCCCATCAGGCGGCAGAAGAGGCTGCCGTCCCACACCCGCTGCCCCGCCCGGTAGACGGCCTTGAAGATGGCGCAGGGGATGTTGACGATGGCGGTAAACAGGCGGCAGGCGATGCTGCCCGGCCAGGCTTTGGGGACCTTCCCCTCCCGCCAGACAAAGTTCCAGATGGCGCTGCCTTGGGCCTGGCGCACCACCCAGCCCTGGAGCCGGTCACAGGCCCGGCCCAGCGCGCTGTTGGCCGCCGCGTTTTTCAGGCCCAGCCAGACGGCCAGGAAAAGGCGGACAAAGAGGCTGCTTTTGGTAATTGACATAGGCAAAAATACTCCTTGGAATCAGTCGTGGAGGGCTTTTTCATACACCCCATAGGTGGCCCGGCACATCTTGTGGATTTCAAACTTGTCCTCGATGGTTTTGCGGGCGTTCTCCCGGCAGCGGGCCAGGAACTCCGGTTCCTCCAGGAAGCGCTTCATGGCCCCGGCCATGGAGTCCGGGTTGTCGTATTCCACCAGAAGGCCGCACCCGGCCTCGTCGTTGACGATGTCGGAGTTGCCCCCCATGTCGGTGGCGATCACCGGCAGGCCGGCGGCCATGGCCTCGATAATCAGGAAGGACAGGGCCTCGTGCTGGGAGGAGTTGACGTACAGATCGGAACCTTTGTACAGGTTCTTCATGTCCTTGCGGAAGCCGATGAATTTGACGCAGTCCTCCAGACCCAGCTCCGCCACCTGGGCCTTGGTGGGCTCCAGCAGGGGGCCGTCGCCTGCCAGCACCAGGGTGAAGGGTCTGTCCGTCCGCTCCGTCAGCCGCTTGACCGAGTCGATCAGGTACTTGTGGCCCTTGTCCTCGGCAAACCGGGAGGCGCACAGCATGACAAACCGGTCCTCGTCCAGGCCCAGCTCGGCCCGGAGGGTGGAGTCCGCCCGGCCTCCGGCCCAGGCGTCCAGATCCACCGCATTGAAGATCACCTGGATCCGGTCGCCGCTCCAGCCGTTGGCGATGAGCTGCTCCTTCCCCTTATTGCACACGGCGATCATCTGGTCCTGCCGCTTGTCCATCATCCGGTTAGACAGGCGGGTGATAAAGTCGTTGGCCAGCACGAAATGGTTGGTATACACCACCCGAATCTTTTTGTTGTACTTCTTGGCCAGCAGGGCGGTATAGTGCTCCCGCAGGTAGTGGCAGTGGATCAGGTCGATGTCCCACTCCTGGCACAGGGCGGCCAGCTCCCTGGCGGCCTGCTTGTCAAACCGGCTGCGCATCTCCACCCGGCGGCAGGGCACCCCCATGGCCTCCAGCCGCTCCACCAGCAGTCCGCCCTCGTTGTAGGCGAAATAGGGCTGCACCAGCCCGTCGGCGGAGAGATACTTCACCAGGGTCTCCACATACCGCTCCGTGCCCGCCTTGCCGGCGAAATTGAGCAGATAGAGCACCTTCATCACAGAAGGAACCCCCTTTACAAAGGCATAGGCGTGAGCTGATAAACTCACGCCTATCATTTTACCCGAATCCGGTTGGGAAATCAACCCGCTTTTCTCCCCCAGCCGCAGAAGATCAGCCCGCCGCACAGCAGATGGATGAGGCCAGAGGTATGGATCTGCGACAGGGCCAGCCACAGGCCCATCAGGCGAGGCCACACGCCCAAGAGATGGGCAAACTGGGGTAAAACCAGCACCAGCAGGACCAGCAGGGCGGCGCCCCCCAGCCCTGTCCAGAACAGGACCCGGCGGATGGCCGGGCTGCGGGGGTGGAGATCCCGCCAGATGCAAATCAGCGCGCACACCGCTATGCCAAGGGTCAGATAGACGGCGGGACCCAGCACGAACATGAACGCCATATAGGCCGTCCCGTCATAGGCGAGCCTCATATAGTCGGCGACGGTCGGCCTCCCGATGAGATAGATAGCCAGCAGGACGCCCCACACCGCCCACAGCACGGCGGCGGTGACGATTCTCTTCCGCCGGTTTTCCGGGGCATTATTGGGCTGCTCCACCGGCCGCGGGCCGTAGAGCAGCTCGTCCACGCTCACCCCCATGGCCTCCGCCGCGGCCAAAAGCACCTCCAGCTCGGGCAGATTCTGGTTCCGCTCCCAGTTGCTCACCGCCTGCCGGGTCACATGGAGGTTGTCGGCCAGCTCCTCCTGGGTCAGACCCTTCTGCCGCCGCAGGCGCTTCAGATTTCGGGCGATGTCGTGCATAGCCTCCCCTCCTTGCTGTTCCTATGGTAACAGAACCGGCCCGTTTTGTCACGCAAGTCCTCCTTGCATGGGTAATCCAGAGGGGCCCGACCCCCGGGCGGCGCCTGCGCGGCGGGCGCCCCCATTTCTTCCCGAAGAAATGGGGGAAAAGAAGGGGCCGGGGGTGCACCCCCGGCGCCCCCCAAACGGGGGCTCATGGCGGCGGTGGGCTGTACGGACGAGGCAAAGACCAGCCGCGCATTGCCGCCCGCTCCCTTGGCACTTATGTCACAGGCGCTGCCGCGCCTTAGGTGGCACGCATCGCGGTTACCCTGCAAGCCCTGGGAACAGGTACGCTGTACCGGCTTGGCCCGCCGGGCCGCCATCAGTGCCATGCCCCTGAAATAGTATGGCGGTCGTGGCAATCGGGTTCTGTCAAAACAAACAGTCCGAAGCTTGGACGACACCGTAGGGCGCGGCATCCTTGACGCGCCGTTTGTTTCCGGCCACTCTGTAGGGCGGGGGCTTGCCCCCGCCGTCCAACGCGGCGGGCTAGTCACCTCTCCATGACAAAATTGGTCAGGCGCACGCCCCGGCGCTCCACCTGCTGCTCCTTCACCACATGCCAGCCCCGCTTCTCAAAGAAGGGCCTTGCGGTGAGGGAGGCGTGGGTGAGCCGGGCGCCGGGCAGGGCGTCGCACAGGGCGGAGGCCACCCCCCGGCCCTGCCAGTCCCTGTGGACATAGAGCCGGTCCAGATAGCCGTCCTCTGCCAGGTCGGCAAAGCCGATGATGCTCCCGTTTTCCTCCGCCACCAGGGTCTGGTGGGCCAGCAGGGAGGCGTCCCAGGCGGCGGCGTCCAGCTCCGCCGGGGCCCAGGCGTCCAGCTGCGCCCGGGTGTAGTCCCGGGCGCAGACGGTGTGGACGGTATCGCGGAACAGGTTCAGAATGGCGGGGAGATCCCCGCTTTGGTAGGCCCTCAGTTTCATGTCCTACCGCCTCCTGACCACCCGGCGGCCCAGGCGGCGGGTGCCGTTCCACAGGGTCTCGCCGGCATCGAAGAGGCCCAGCATGAACCGCATGATGGCATAGGCGGCGAAAAGGAACACCAGCAGCACCAGAAAGGCCTCCAGGCTCAGCTGGCTCAGGCCGAAGCTCTCCCCGAACCAGAGAATGCACACCAGGCCGGAGCCCGCCATGGCCCCCCACAGCACCCGCCGCTTCCAGTCGAAGGGCTTGCACACCTCGTAGAGCACCAGGATGCCGATGAACACCAGCAGGATGGCGGACATGGTGGACAGCTCGCTCTCGGCAAAGCCGAACACCAGGTAGAAGGCCTCTACCCCCAGCACCACGATCAGGTCGGTGAGCCCGCCGGGCAGGGCGGAGCGGAACACGTTGGCCAGGAACTTGCCCTTGACCAGGCTGTGGTTGGGCTCCAGCGCCAGGAAGAAGGACGGCACGCCGATGGTGATGGCGCTGAGGAAGGACAGCTGCAGCGGCGTCACCGGGTAGGGGAAGGTGGCAAACAGGGAGATGACAGCCAGCAGGAAGGAGAAGATGTTCTTCACCAGGTAGAGGGCGGCGGCCCGCTGGATGTTGTTGATCACCCGCCGCCCCTCGGCCACCACCTTGGGCATGGCGGAGAAGTCGGAGTTGAGGAGCACCAGCTGGGCGGCGTGGCAGGCGGCGTCGGAGCCGGAGGCCATGGCGATGCCGCAGTCGGCGTCCTTCAGGGCCAGCACGTCGTTGACGCCGTCGCCGGTCATGGCCACGGTGTGGCCCTGCTTCTGGAGGGCCCGCACCAGCTTGCGCTTCTGATTGGGGGTCACCCGGCCGAACACGGTGTACTCCCGCACCGCCCGGTCAAAGTCGGCGTCGCTCTGGAGGGTGGCGGCGTCCACGTACTTCTCCGCCCCGGAGATCTCGGCCTGGCGGGCCACCTCGGCCACGGTGACCGGGTTGTCGCCGGAGATGACCTTGACGGCCACCCCCTGCTCGGCAAAATAGCGGAAGGTCTTGGGGGCCGCCGGGCGGATGCGGTTGGACAGGGCTATCAGCGCCATGGGGGACACCCGCCGGGGATCCAGCCCCTTCTGGTCGGGCACCCCGTCGTACTCCGCCGCCAGCAGCACCCGGTACCCCTTCTCCGACCAGGGATCCACCGCCTCCTTCAGATCGGCGTAGCGATTGCCCATGATGAACTCGGGGGCGCCCACCACGAAGGAGCCGTGGCCGGGGAACACCGCGCCGCTCCACTTGGTGGCGGAGGTGAAGGGGATGGTCTGGGCCGCGTGCCACAGGGACTTGCCGTGGAACTTCTGCTGCATGGCCCGGGCGGTATCGTTGTCCGCCTCCATGGACTGGTAGAAGGCGTTGAGGGTCTCGGTAACCACCGTCTCGGCGTACTTCTCCTCGTCCAGGTACACCACCTCCCCCACCTCCATGTGGGGCTCGGTGATGGTGCCCGTCTTGTCCACGCAGAGCACATCCACCCGGGCCAGGGTCTCGATGCAGTTCATGTCCTGGGCCAGCACCTTGCCCCGGGCCAGGCGGAGCATGCTCACCGCCAGGGCCACGCTGGTCAGCAGATACAGCCCCTCGGGGATCATGCCGATGAGGGCGGCCACCATGGAGATCACCGCCTCCTGGGCGGTGCGCTCCAGAAAGACGAACTCCTTGACGAACAGGGCCACGCCGATGGGTACCAGCAGGATGCCGATGACCCGGATGAGCTTGTCCAGGGAGGACATCATCTCGCTCTTGCCCACGGTGACGTCCTTCTTGGCCTCGGTGGTCAGGCGGGCGGCGTAGGACTCCGCCCCCACCCGATCCAGCCGGGCCCGGCACCGGCCGGACACCACGAAGGAGCCGGAGAGCAGCTCGTCGCCCGGGGCCTTGGTGATAGCGTCGGCCTCGCCGGTGATCAGGGCCTCGTTAACCTGGATCTGGCCGGAGAGGACGGTGGCGTCGGCGGGGATCTGGTCGCCGGAGGAGAGCTCCGCCACGTCGTCCCGTACCAGCTGGGCCGACGGTACGGAGATCAGGTTCCCCTCCCGCACCACGTTGGCCCGGGGGGCGGCCAGCAGGTTGAGCTTGTCGATGGTCTGCTTGGAGCGCAGCTGCTGGAAGATGCCGATGCCGGTGTTGGCTGCGGCGATGAGGAGGAAGAGCATGTCCTCAAAGGATCCCACCGCGATGAGCAGGGCCGCCAGCACCACAAAGATGAAGTTGAAGAAGGTGCACACGTTCTCCCGAACGATCTCCCCCACGGTCTTGGTGGGGGACTCCACCGGGTCGTTGGCCCAGCCGTGCTGCTGCCGCTCCTTCACCTGGTGGAGGCTGAGTCCCTGCTCCGGATCGGCGTTGACCCGGGGCACCTCCCGCCGGGGCTTTGGTGGCTCCGGCAGGGCCCGCTTGTGGGCGCGCTTTTGTTTCATGCTTCCGCCTCTGATCCCTTGGAATTTGAAAAACAGCGCGGACGTGCCGCGCGAATAGACCGCCTCGCGGTTGATTCACTAGACATTATAGTAGATCCCCGCCGCCGGAACAAGCCCGGCCTCTCAGAATTTACCGATTCTTCACACCCGATCCGGGCAGATTTCCGTTCTGCACCGCCCCTGCCCCGCACTATACTGGAGGGAAAGGAGGCGGAGCCTGTGGAGACCAGGCCGGAAAAGTCCCAGGCCCTTACCCGGCTGGCCCTGTGCGTCATCCTCGCCGTGGGGCTCTATGCCGGGGCGGGGAAGCTCCCCCAGCTGGAGCCCTGGAGGGAGTGGCTGGAGGGGCACAAGATCGAGGCCATTGCCGCGGCGGCGGCGGTGCTGTATGGGGTGTCCCTGCTCCTGTTTCCCCTGCCCAAGGAAGGGGAAACAGGAGTGGAGCCGGAGCCGGATGCCGGTCCCTGCTCCGGCTATGAACCAACGGAGGGCCCGCTCTGAGCGGGCCCTCCGTCCTGCTTCGAAAAAGCGGCAAAGCCGCTTTTTCGAGAAGGATCGCATGGCGGAAGGGCCTCGATTTCTTACGAAAAAGTCGGCCCTTCCGCCATGAGAAGTGTCATTTCCGACGCGTATGTCGCCGGAAATGACAGATTTGAACTTGCTTCCGCCGCCTTCGGGCGGCGGAACTCTGCGAGGCTTTTCAGAGGACAGCGTCCCCCCTGGATCTCACCGGAACAGCGGCAGCAGGGCCGCACCGATGATGCCCGCGTCGTTGCCCAGGGAGGCCCGCACCAGGCGGGTGCGGTGGAGGTTGTTGCGGGCGTAGTCCTCCCGGTTGAGGATGTAACGCACCGGGGCCATGAGGGTCTCCCCCTGGGCGGAGGGCCCGCCGCCGATGCAGATGACCTCGGGCTGGAAGAGGTTCACCAGGCTGGCGATGCCGCAGCCCAGGTAGTCCACGTACTCGTCGATCACCCGGCCGGCGGCGGCGTCGCCCTGGGCGGCGGCATCGAAGGGGGTGCGGCCGTTGACCTCCTCCAGGCTCCCCGCCAGCTTCCACAGCAGGGAGTTGGGATCCTCCTGCATCACCTCCCGGGTGCGCTTGATGAGGGCGGTGGCGGAGCAGTAGGCCTCAAAGCACCCCCGGCGGCCGCAGGTGCAGGGCCGCCCGCCGTGCTCGATGACCATGTGGCCCGCCTCCAGGCCGGCGTAGTTGAAGCCGGTGTAGAGCTTGCCGCCCAGCACCGCGCCGCTGCCCACCCCGGTGCCCAGGGTGACCAGCACCAGGGACTGGCTGCCCTTGCCCGCCCCGGCGGCGTACTCCCCCAGGGCGGCGGCGTTGGCGTCGTTCTCCAGGTAGATCTCCTTGCCCAGCCGCTTGGTCATCATCTCCGCCAGCGGCACGTCCCGGAAATCCAGGTTGGACCAGTATTTCACCACGCCGGTCTCCGGGTCAATGGCCCCGGGGGAGCCGATGCCCACCGAGGCGATCTCATCCATGGACAGCTCCGCGGCCTCCGCTGCGGCCCGGGAGGCCGCCGCCATCTGGTCAGCCACCGCCTCCACGCCCCGGGGCGTGGGGAGGCTGACCTTGCCCAGGATGGCCCCCTCCTGATCCACCACGGCGGCGGCCACGTTGGTGCCGCCCAGATCAATACCCAAATATTTCATAGTCGCTCCTCCTGCTCAAAACGTAGCCACATTATAATACAGGAGCGGCCCCGGCACAAGAGGCAATGAACCCGCTCACAGCCGGGAAACCTGGTGGATGAGCAAAAAGCCGGCCAGCAGGGAGAGCAGGCAGGGCAGCCACTCCGCCGCCCCCGGCAGCCCGGGGAGCAGGGTGGGCAGGGAGGCCAGCATGAAGCCCAGGATCACCAGATAGGTGGCCCGGGGATAGCGGGTCATCAGCAGATCCAACGCCCTGGTGAACAGAAAGATCCCCGCCAGCAGCCCCAGGGCCAGGGGGAACAGGAAGGCCAGATCCAGGCGGGCAATGGCCGTCATCGTCCCGTCATACAGCCCCAGCAGCAGGAGCAGGTAGGACACGCTGATGCCGGGCAGCACCAGGGCCGCCGCCGACAGCGCCCCCGCCAGCAGCAGGAGCAGGAAGCCCCCGCCCCCGCCGGCCGCCGCTTCATGGGCCGGAACCGGCAGGCGGTTCAGCGCCAGCACCAGCGCCGCCCCCAGCAGCACATAGACGGGCACCCGCCACTGGAAGTGCTGGATCCGGCTCTTCCGGTAGACGGCGGGCACGCTGCCCGCCACCGCCCCCAGGAAAAAGCAGCCGGTGGGGAGGGGGAACCGCTCCAGCAGACCCAGCAGAGGCCGGGCCAGCAGGAGGATCCCGCCGCAGGCCCCCAGGCAGAACCAGAACAGCAGCCGCAGGCTCTCCCGCTTGTGGGCGCGGAAGCCGCTGACCGCCCGAACCAGCTGGTCATAGATGCCCAGGATGATGGCCGTGGTGCCGCCGCTGACCCCGGGGATCAGCATGGTTCCGCCCACCACGGCCCCTTTTGCCGCCGCAGCGGCGGCATATCTGAACCGGCTCAGGCGCTCCGGGGCCTCCGCGCTGCCGCCAGGCGGCCCCGCCTCCATGGGGCCGGTGGCCCCGTTCCACTGTTCCTTATCCATATCCATCATAGTCCACCTGCAAGAATGCGTTTTGCCGCCCCGGCGCCGGGGCGGAAGGGGCGGCCACCCGTTTGCCGGATGGCCGCCCGCCGGGATCTTATGTTGCCACCGTGCCCCGGGCCGTCTTAGGGAGGCGGGGGGAGACCTCGATGGCCCGGTTTTTCCGGGTGCGCAGGTGGACTGTCAGGGTGACGCCCGCGCTGATCAGGAGGAAAGCGTAGAAGCTGATGCCCCGGGAGACCAGCACCGCCGGGGCCACCAGCCCCGCACCGAAGAAGAGCTTCATGGCGGCCACAAAGCCGCCCTCGGAGGCGCCCACCGCTCCGGGCAGGGGGAGGGAGGCCACCGCCAGGGTGACCAGGGCCTGGGTGCCGATGATGGCCATGGCGCCGCTGCCGCTGAGGCCGAAGGCGTGGTACACCACCAGGGGCACGGCGAACAGGGCGGTGAGCTGGCAGAAGGTGACGCCCAGCAGGGCGGGCGCCAGGCCGGGGTTCTGCTTGACGCACTCGGCCCCCCGGCGGTACTCCTCCATCTGCTTCTCCAGCTTCTCCCGGGCGGCGGCCTCGTTGCGCACCAGGCGCACCCGCACCAGCAGGGACAGCACCCAGCCGGTGAGCTTCCGGGCGGCGTTGGGGAGGAACATGAGGCACAGCATGCCCGCCGTCAGCACCCCGTTCACCGCCGCGCCGAACAGGAGCAGCAGCCCCAGGCCGGTGCCCAGGTTGGTCACCAGATCAAAGCGCAGCAGGACGATGGCCAGGGCGTAGCCCATGACCACCACCTGATAGCACACGGCGATGAGCATCATGTTCAGGGCCCCGTGGGCGGCGGGGATGCCGTCCTTGGACATATAGTAGACCTGGGCGGGCTGGCCGCCGGTGGCGGAGGGGGTGATGGAGCTGACATAGAAGCCCACGAAGGAGTAGCCCAGGCAGTGCCGGTAGGGCGCCCTGTGGCCCAGCCGGCCCAGGACCAGGTGGGAGCACAGGGCCTCGCATCCCACGAACGCCAGCATGAGCCCCAGGCCCAGTAACAGCCAGCCGGGCTTAAGCCGGCCCAGGATCTGGAGCAGCCGGGTGACGGGCTGATCCTTGAACAGCATCCAGCCGGTGAGGGCCATGATGGCCACAATCAGCCCGATGCCGACCAGCGTCTTTTTCCTGCTCATGCCACGCCCACTCCTTTTTCCTCCCGCAGGCCCGCCAGAATCCGGGCCAGGCTCTCGCTCTCCAGCTGCCCCTTCATATGCCGCATGTTGGCGCGCATGGATTCCAGGGCCGCGTCGTCGTAAATCAGCGCCCGAATGGCCTCCAGGCACTCCTCGGGCTCCTTGGCCGCCACGCGGCCCAGTCCCCGCTTCACCAGGAAGCGGGCGTTGAGCTTCTCCTGCTCCAGAAAGGGCTCCCACGCCAGGATGGGCAGCTCGGAGAAGATGGTCTCAAACAGGGTGATGCCGCCGGGCTTGGTGAGCACCAGATCGGCCCTGGCCATGTAGTCGTAAACCCGGTCGGTGAAGCCCAGCACCTGGATGTGGGGATACCTGCCCGCCAGGCGGTCGTAGAGCTTCTGGTTCCGGCCGGTGATGATGGTGGTGTGGACGCCGGGCAGGGCGTCCAGCGCCTCATAAAAGCTGTCCTTCCTGGGCAGCAGGCCCAGCCCGCCGCCCATGATCAAAAGCTGGCGGGTGCGGCCCGGCCGGCGCACCACGGGCCGCTTGAACTCACAGCGGACGGGGATGCCGGTGACGCAGATGCTCTCCCGCTCCACCCCCTTGGCGGCCAGCTTCTCCCTGATGTCGTTGGAGCCCACCAGGTAGCAGTCGGTGTACCGGTGGATCCACTCGGAGTGGCTGGACAGGTCGGTGACGCAGGTGATCAGGGGCAGGCGGCTGCCCGTGGCCCCCTTCCAGCGGGATACCATCCGGGCGCACAGGGGGTGGGTGGCGATCACCGTGTCGGGGCTCTTCTCCACCATCAGGCCGGACAGCTCATCCAGAAACAGGTCGTCCAGCAGAGTCCAGGTGTCGGCGGGCAGATCCCGCGTCAGCTTATAGTAGAGGTTGAACAGCCCGCTGCCCCGGGTGACCAGCAGGTTGAAGCATTTATACATGGCATCGGAGGCGTTGGGCATGGCCTGTGCCACCAGATCCAGCACCTCCACCTCAGCCCCGGGAAACGCCCGCAGCAGCTGCTGGCGCAGGGACTGGGAGGCCGACCAGTGGCCCATGCCGAATTTTCCGGTGAGAATCAGAATACGCACGGGGGTTTCCCTCCTTTACTGTACCCAGTATAGCGGAGTTTTCTTTAGAAAACCTCGGTGCAATCCTTAAAGAATGATTAAGAAATTCTAACAATTCGTCCGGAGGGGGTCTCCGGCAGGACACAGCAGGCCGCCGCCCGCCAGGTTTCGCCGGAATAGGCCCGGAAAGCCAGCCCGTCCAGCGTCCCCTCCTCCCCCGGCACCAGCAGGGGGACGGCGATGGTGCGGGGGGCCTGCCGCAGGCCCAGGCCGGTACACTTGACCCGTGCCTCCTTCAGCGTCCAGAGGGTATAAAACGCCCCCCAGCCGCCCCCCTGTTGTTGAAACCAGGCGTATTCCGCCTCAGAGAGCACGTACTTGGCCAGGCCCGCCCGCCGGGGGCGCACCAGCTCCACATCCACCCCCAGGGGGGCGCCCCCCGCGCCGCACAGGGCCAGGCCCCCGCTGTGGCTCAGGTTGAAGTGGAGGCCCGGCGCGCCGGGGAAGAAGGGCTTGCCGTTTTCCTCCCGCTCCACGGGCGGCAGGTCGGCCAGGCCGTACTCCGCCGTTACCAGCTCTCCCAGAAGCTCATACGCGTCCCCGTGTCCCAGCCACAGCACCATCTTTCCCGCCTCCTTTCCCCCAGCATACCACAGATCGCCGCGATTTTGTAGGGGCGGATATCATCCGCCCGCCGGTTATGGCCGCTCAAAGGTGCCCAGAAACAGGGGCACCCCCCGCTCCAGATCCACAATGGCATAGCAGAAAGGCCGATCCAGAATCAGCTCCTCATAGTCCATAGGTGCGGGCGCCCCCGCCGGCGCCATCACCACCGTGGACGCGGCGGCCTCGGTGCCCTCCTCGTCCACCTGGATCTTGGCCCGGTGGAGCACCGAGTCGATGAACAGCGGGCCGCCGCTTTCCGTGGTGCCCAGCCCGGAGAGGTCGGCACGGGCCGGGTCGAAGGCGGCGTCCAGGCCCAGGGCGGACAGGACGTCTTTCAGCTCGCCGCCCCACTCCGCCTCGAATTTTGGCATGCGGAGCAGCAGCCGGGTGTCCTCCGCCGCCCCGATCAGCGCCGGGAAGGTGCCCCCGTCCAGGTCTTCCAGCCAGGCGTCCAAGTCCCCATCGGGCAGGACGGCCGCGAAGGCCAGCCGCCCGTCGTCGTAGGGCAGCACCACCCCGGCGGCGTCCGCCGTGCGGAAGTACCGCTCGGTGCGGATGCCGTTGGACAAAAAGTCGGTCGCCGTCTCCGCGCCGTCGGCGGCGGTGAAGGTGTCCGTCCGGGTGTCGTCCGGGTCAAATTCCGCCGCCCAGGTGTTCTTCAGATAGAGGGCGTTGGCCAGCAGCAGGGCGGTGTCCTCCGCCGGCACGTCGTCCAGGATCTGGGGGATCATGCCGCCGGTGTTCTCCTCCACCCAGCTGTTCACCGCCCGCCGGGTCCCCTCGGTGGCCAGGTCGGCCTGGTAGAGCCCCGCCCCGTAAAAGGCGGCGCATCGGGACACAAAGAGCTCATTGGCCTTCAGGCTGTCATCCAGCCACAGGGAGTTGGCGAGGTTAGCCACGGTGCTCCCGCCCAGATGCGTATAGTCGGCCAGCAGGGAGGCGGCGTTGGCGTTGACGGCGTCCGCATCCGCCCCCAGCAGGGCCTCAAACTCCGCCAGCGTGTCCCCGGCGGCGCCGTGGGCCGTCATGGACAGGGCCAGGGAAATGGACAGGGGGGAGAGCAGGGTGTTCACCCCCGGCTCCCGCACCGCCCGGAGCAGCTGGGCCCCCAGATTGCCGATGGCGGCGTCCGCCGCCCCGTCGGCCTCCGGGGGCGCGGGCGTTCCCGCCTCAACGGGCTGAGACAGGTCGGTCACCTCCGCCGGTAGACGATAGGCCCCAGCCGGGGCGGCGCAGCCCGCCAGCAGGGCCAGGGGCAGGAGCAGAGACAGCAGCTTTCCTTTCACGGGGAACCCTCCTCATAATTTTATTTGCTTTTTAGACGGAAGTTAGGGTAAAATGTTCCATGTCTTAAAGCCTTCTTAAAACATTTCCCCCGTGGGACTTAAATCTTTTCCGCTAGACTGATTCTGCAAGACGAGGTGAGGGTATGAACACCATTCTGATCTGCGACGACGACCGGGACATCGTCTCCGCTCTGGACATCTACCTGACCAGCGAGGGGTACGAGACGGTGAAGGCCTATGACGGGCTGGAGTGCCTGGAAGCGGTGAAGCGCCAGCCGGTGGATCTGATCCTGCTGGACGTGATGATGCCCGGCCTGGACGGCATCCG
>NZ_JAHZDL010000063.1:7084-15293 GCF_019422385.1 Flavonifractor sp. | reverse complement strand
GCTACGGCAAGCACATCGCCTCCCTGTCCAACATGCTGGCCGGCGGCGTGCTGGTGCAGCGGTTCGGCGACCTGGTGAAGGGCGTGCGCACCAACGAGCACCGCATGAGCAAGTCCTTCACCCGCCCCACCCTCACCGCCGCCGTGCCCGGCGATCTGTCCCTGGCCCTGCCCAAGCGGCAGCTGGACGACATCATCGAGATGATCTACCAGCTGGACAAGCTGGCCCCCGGCACCGCCAACTACGACACCCTGCTCTACGGCGCGGAGGTCAAGTTCTACTCCGCCCGGCTGGCCCTGTCCAGCGAGCTGGAGACCGCCCTGCCCGGCTTCTTCGCCGCCGGCGACGGCGCCGGCATCACCCGGGGCCTGGCCCAGGCCGGCGCCTCCGGCGTCAAGGTGGCCCAGGTGATCCTCAACCGGCTGAAATAAGGACGCGCCTGCCCGGCCGGGGGGCTTACGCTGTAACGCCCCCCCGGCTCGGGACGGGCGTAAAAATTGGGGCCCCCGCGGCGACCCAACGGAGTGGTCGCCGTGGGGAGAGGAGGCCCAGCGGAGGGAATGAGCTTTCGGGCTTGCCCGGAAGCGAACGATCCGTAGCTTGGGCCGACGATGTAGGGCGCGGCATCCTTGACACGCCGTTTCCCAGCCACAGCAGCCGCCCCGGTATTTCGGAGGCAAGGCACCGACGGCGGCCCGGCGGGCCAAGTTGGTACAGCGCAACCACTCCCAAGGCTTGCAGGGTAATCCCGATGCGTGCCGCCCGGGGCGCGGCAGCGCCTGTAACAGAAGCGCCAAGGGAGCGGGCGGCAATGCACGCCCGGTCTTTGCCCTGCCCGTACAGCCCACCGCCGCCATGAACCCCCGTATTGGGGGGGCCAGGGTGGGAGGAGCCCCCCGGCCCTTTTTTTCCCACCGCTTTCTTTGGGAAAGAAAGCGGTGCCCCGGCCGGGCAGGCCCGCTCCGCGAGGGGGGCATCCTCTATGAGCGGGCGACCACAGGTCGCCCCTACGGACGGCGCGCCGAGTCGTCGCGCCCCACGGAGCCGGCGGTTGCAGAGGCGAACGGGCGGATCATATCCGCCCCTGCGAACGGCGAAACAGGCGGACAGTATCCGCTCAGTCAAAAAGTCCGCCGGGATGCCGCGCCCTCCCGGCGGGGGAAATCCGAACAAATTGTAAATTGTGGAGGGCCGCTGGCGGGGAAGCGGCCCTTTCTCATTGCTTTTTGGGGCGCGGAGGTGTAAAATACCATGGACTTATTATGACCCGGCGTCCGCGGCAGGCCGCCAACGATACAGAAGGAGGACAAACTCTATGAACTACACGTTTGCCCAGTACAAGGAGAGCGCAGACTACATCCGGGGCCGCATCGGCGGCTTTGCCCCCAAGGTGGCCATGATTTTGGGCTCCGGCCTGGGCTACATGGGCGACATTGTGGAGAACGCCGTGGCGGTCTCCTACCAGGACATCCCCCACTTCAAGGTGTCCACCGCCCCCGGCCACAAGGGCCAGCTGGTGTTCGGCACGCTGGAGGGCCAGAACGTGGCCGTGATGCAGGGCCGGATGCACCACTATGAGGGCTACTCCTATGAGGAGGTGGCCTATGCGGTGCGGGTGCTCCGCCTGCTGGGCTGCGACACCCTGATTGTCACCAACGCCGCCGGGTGCATCAACCTGGAGTGGAAGGCCGGTGAGCTGATGCTCATCACCGACCACATCAAGTTCTTCATGGAGTCCCCCCTGCGGGGGGAGAACCTCCCCGAGTTCGGCGTCCGCTTCCCCGACGCCTCCCACCTGTACACCCCCGCGCTGCAGGAGCTGGCCCGCCAGACCGCCAAGGAGCTGGACATCCCCCTGCGGGAGGGCGTGTACATGTACTTTCCCGGCCCCCAGTACGAGACCCCGGCGGAGATCCGGGCGGCCCGGGTGCTGGGCGCCGACGCGGCGGGCATGTCCACCGCGCCGGAGGTGATCACCGCCGGCCACTGCGGCATGCAGGTGCTGGGCTTCACCCTGCTGAGCAACATGGCTGCGGGCATTCTGGACCAGCCCCTCTCCGAGCAGGAGGTGCTGGACGCGGCGGCGGCCTGCCGGGACAAGTTCTCCCGCCTGGTGCTGGCCTGCCTGAACAAGCTGGATTAAAAAGGAGATTGTCATGTCCATTCTGATTCACAACTGCACCGCCGCCCTGATGGACGAGGCGGGCACCGTGCTCCCGGACGCCTTCGTGGCGGTGGAGGGCACCCAGATCACCTATGTGGGCACCCAGCGGCCCCAGGGCAGCTTTGAGGAGGAGATCGACGGGGAGGGCGGCGTGCTCATGCCCGGCTTTGTCAACGCCCACACCCACGTGCCCATGACCGCCATGCGGGGCTACGGCGACGGCAACAACCTCCAGGACTGGCTGCACAACTATATCTTCCCGGTGGAGGCCCGGTGGGACGACCGGGCCATCCGGTGCTGCACCGACCTGGGCCTGGCGGAGATGATCGCCTCCGGCGTCACCTGCATCGCCGACATGTACGGCCACTCCCCCGCCATCGCCCAGGAGGTGGCCGCCGCCGGCATCAGCGCCAACCTGTCCGTGGGCGGCGTCCAATTCACCGACGACTTCAACCCCGACACCCACAACGACTGCCGGGTGCAGCGGGAGCTGACCGAGCAGTGGCACGGCTATAACGACGGCCAGATCCTGGTGGACGCCTCCGTCCACGGGGAGTACACCTCCCACCAGCAGCTGTGGCGGTGGATGGCCGGCTACGCCCGGGAGCACGGCCTGGGCATGCACGTGCACATCTCCGAGACCCGCAGCGAGCACGAGGAGTGCCTGGCCCGCCACGGCAAGACCCCCATCCAGGTTCTGAACGACTACGGCGTGTGGGACGGCCGGGCCATCGCGGCCCACTGCGTGTGGACCACCCCCGAGGACTGGGCCGTCATGGCCGAGAAGGGGATCTCCGCCATCCACAACCCCATGAGCAACCTGAAGCTGGGCAGCGGCATCGCCCCCGTCCCCGCCATGAAGAAGGCGGGGGTCAACGTGTGCCTGGGCACCGACGGCGTGTCCTCCAACAACTGCACCGACTTCTTCGGCGATCTGAAGCTCGCCGCCATCCTCCACAACGGGGCCGGCTGCGATCCCCTGGCCCTGCTGCCCATCGACGCCCTGCGCATGGCCACCGCCAACGGCGGCAGGGCCCTGGGCCGCAAGACCGGCGTGATCGCCGAGGGGTACACGGCGGATCTGATCCTGGTGGACTTCTCCCACCTGAACCTGACCCCCTGCCACAGCGTGCTGTCCAACCTGGCCTACGCCGCCCACGGCAGCGATGTGCGCATGAATATGGCCCGGGGCAGGGTCATATACAAGGATGGGGACTTCCTCACCATCGACATCCAGCGGGTGAAGCGGGAGGTGGCGGACTACGCCCTCCCCCTGCTCTTCCAGACCAAGTAAGGGGGCCAATCCTGTTGTCCAAACGCAACACCTTCTACGGCGCCGCCGCCATCCTGACGGTGAGCACCATCCTGGTGAAGATCATCGGGGCCATCTTCAAAATCCCGCTGATTGCAATCCTCCCCGAGGAGGCCTACGGCGACTTCAACGGGGCCTATAACATCTACTCCTTCTTCCTCACCATCTCCACGGCGGGCCTGCCCGTGGCCCTGTCCAAGACGGTGTCGGAGTGCCACACCCTGGGCCGGGAGAACCAGAAGCGCCAGGTGTTCCGGATGGCCTTCGGGGCCTTCCTGTTCATGGGCCTGTTCAGCTTTATCTGCATGTCCCTGTTCGGGCAGATCGTGGCCACCTACGTCATCGGCAACGAGAAGGCCGTGTTCTGCGTGTGGGCCCTGGCCCCGGCGGTGCTGTGCACCTGCTGCTGCTCCGCCTTCCGGGGCTACGCCCAGGGGCACATGAACATGCTGCCCACCGCCATCTCCCAGATTATCGAGGCCCTGTGCAAGCTGGTACTGGGCCTGGGCCTGGCCATGCTCATCATGCGCCTGACCATCTGGCCCGACGACATCCGCAACCAGCTGGCCGCCTCCGGCGCCCTCATCGGCGTCTCCTTCGGCAGCATCCTGTCGGTGCTCTACCTGGCCTTCAACCACGTCCGCACCCGCCGCCGGGAGAGCACGCCCGCCACCGACCGGGCCGACCGGGGCCGCACGGTGCTGGTGCGCCTGCTCAAGCTGGCCATCCCCATTACCCTCAGCTCCTGCTCCATGTCCCTGGTGACCATCATCGATACCAACCTGGTGAACAACCAGCTCCAGAGCGTGTTCACCGCCATCCAGGGGGGCCTGGCCGGGATTGAGAACAGCTTTCTGGACATCTTCCCCAAGGCGGTGCAGGTCTTTGCGGACAACGTGGCCGCCCAGCAGGCGGATCTGTTCAGCCAGCTGATGACGGCCTTCCGGGAGGGAGCCGCGGCCGCCGACTTCGGCACCACTCTGGATCCCATCCTGGACTCGGCCCGCAGCCTGTACGGCACCTACAGCAAGACCATGAGCGTCTACAATCTGCCCTTTAACCTGATGATCCCCCTGACCGCCTGCATCGTCCCCGGCATCTCCGCCTGCCTGGCCCGGCGGGACGGCCTGGGGGCCCAGCGCATCACCGAGTCGGCCATGCGCATGGCGGCCCTCATCGCCCTGCCCTGCGGCTTCGGCCTCATGGCCCTGGGCGGCCCCATCATGGAGGTCATCGCCCTGGGCAACGTGGACACCGGCATCGCCGGCCCCATCCTGTCCATCCTGGGCATCGCCTCCATCTTCGTGTGCTTCCAGCTGGTGGGCACCGCCATCCTCCAGGCCAACGGCATCGTCAACCTGCCCATCATCACCGTGATCATCGGCGGCGTCACCAAGATCGTGGTCAACTACACCCTGGTGGGCAACCCCAAGATCATGATCTTCGGCGCGCCGGTGGGTACTTTGTGCTGCTTCGCGGTGATCTCCACCCTCAACCTGCTCATCATCAAGCGGGCGGTGCCCCATCCGCCCCGCTATCTGGTGGCCCTGGGCAAGCCCCTGCTGGCCTCGGTGATCATGGCCGCCGCCGCCTGGGGCAGCCACGGCCTGCTCTCCCGGGTGCTCTACGGCAGCCTGGGCAAGGATATGCTGGCCACCGCCGGAGCCATCCTGGTGGGCGTGGTGGTCTACGCCGTCCTGGTGCTGGCCCTGCGCACGCTGACCCATGAGGATCTGGAAATGATGCCCGGCGGCAAGAAGTTGGCGAAGATTCTGCATATCCGCTGAGATTTTTGGAAAAAAAGGTTGCAGGAGGCCATGAAATATGGTAGATTTTCAGTATAAGGATTCCTACGGCGTCAAGGACTTGGAGGAAATTGTCCGCATACTCCGCGCCCCGGGGGGCTGCCCCTGGGATGCGGAGCAGACCCACCAGTCCATCCGCCGGAATTTCCTGGAGGAGGCCTATGAGGCCGTGGAGGCCATCGACGAGGGCAGCCCCGAGCACCTGGAGGAGGAGCTGGGGGACGTGCTGCTCCAGGTGGTGATGCACGCCCGCATGGAGCAGGAGGCCGGCCGGTTCGATCTGGACGGCGTGGCCGACGGCATCTGCAAAAAGCTCATCTACCGCCACCCCCACGTGTTCGGGGATGTGGCGGTGTCCGGCACCGGGGAGGTGCTCTCCAACTGGGAGGCCCTCAAGCGCAAGGAAAAGGGACAGGCCACCAACACCGACGCGCTGGAGGCCGTGGCCCGCGCCCTGCCCGCCCTGTGGCGGGCGGAGAAGGTGCAGAAGAAGGCCCGGAAGGCCGGTTTCGACTGGCCCGACGTGTCCGGTGCGCTGGACAAGCTGTCCGAGGAGCTGGAGGAACTGAAGACCGCCGCGGCCGAGGGCACCAACGTGGCCGAGGAGCTGGGCGACCTGCTCTTCTCCGCCGTCAACGCCGCCCGCTTCCTCAAGGTGGATCCGGAGGACGCCCTCAACGGGGCCACCGACAAGTTCATCGGCCGCTTCCGGAAGGTGGAGGCCCAGGCCGCCGCCCAGGGGAAAGCCATGGAGGACATGGGCCTGGAGGAGCTGGACGCGCTGTGGGAGCGCGCGAAGGAGACTTAAGGGCGGTTTCCGCCTTAAGTAATAGTACCAAGAACGGGGGGTAGCCCCCAGAAAACACAGGAGGAGCAAGTGACATGAATAAAGCAGAACTTATCAATGCCGCCGCCGAGAAGGCCGGCCTGTCCAAGAAGGATACCGAGGCCGCCGTCAACGCCGCCATCGACGTCATCTCCCAGTGCCTGGCCGAGGGCGACAAGGTTCAGCTGGTGGGCTTCGGCGCCTTCGAGGTGAAGAGCCGCGCCGAGCGCATCGGCCGCAACCCCAAGACCAAGGAGAGCATCAAGATCCCCGCCTCCAAGGTGCCCGTCTTCAAGCCCGGCAAGGCGCTGAAGGACATCGTTGCCAAGTAAGCAGGTTTTGTAATGATACCGGGGCCGCCGCGAACACGCGGCGGCCCCGTGATTTTGGAGGAAGCATGCGACTGGACAAATGGCTGAAGGTCTCCCGCCTCATCAAGCGCCGGACGGTGGCCAACGAGGCCTGCGACAACCAGCGGGTCACCGCCAACGGCCGGCCGGTGAAGGCCAGCTACGACGTGAAGGAGGGGGACGTGCTGGAGCTGCGCTTCGGGGAGCGCACCGTGAAGGTGGAGGTGCTCTCCGTGGCCGAGCACGTGGGCAAGGCAGACGCCCCGGCCCTCTACCGGGAGCTGCGGTAGACAGAACAGATCAGACAGGGGCGGCCGCATCCGCGGCCGCCCCTGTCTGCGTCTTATTCCAGCAGATCCGGGCCGGGCAGGTCCATCTGCCGCTTGCGGGCGGCGGAGCGGGCCAGCTTTTCCGCCAGGGCCTCCCGGTCGCCGGAGGCCAGCACATCCCGGTAGGACTGGAGATTGCCCAGCAGCCGGTCCAGCACGGAGAGCAGGGCGGGCCGGTTGAGGGAGAACAGCTGGGTCCACAGCCCCACGTCCAGGGCGGCCACCCGGGTGCAGCCCCGGAAGGAGGAGCCCTCGAAGCCCCGGCAGCCGAACAGCTCCGGGTCGTCGCACACCGCCACGGCGATGATGTGCATCACCTGGCTGGTGTAGGCGATCAGGGCGTCGTGGGCCTCCGCCGTGGTGCGGCACACGTCCTTGCAGCCGATGTACTCCGCCAGCCGCTCCAGCAGGGCGATGTGCTCCGGTTTGCTGCTCTCCCGGGGCACCAGCAGGAAGTGGGAGTCCCGGAACATCTCGGCAAAGGCGTGCTCCACACCGGAGAACTCGGTGCCCGCCATGGGGTGGCAGCCGATGAAGTCCACCGTCTCCGGCAGCACCTCCGCCGCCTCCAGAATGGCGGTCTTGATGCCGCACACGTCCCACACCAGGGCACCGGGCTTGAACTGCTCCCTGTACTGGGCCAGGAAGTCCACGATCCCCTGGGGGTGGAGGGCCAGGGCCACCACGTCGGCCTTGGGCACCACGTCGGCGGCCTTTTCCGTGACCCGGTCGCCCACCCCGTGCTCGGCGGCGTAGCGGAGTGTGGGCTGGGACACGTCCACGCCCACGATCTCAAAATCCTCAAAGCCCTTCAGGGCCAGGGCCAGCGAGCCGCCAATCAGGCCCAGGCCCACAATGACAAGTGTGCGTTTCATCTCTGCCATTCCTCCTAATCGCTGCGGGCCTTATTGGCGGCTCGGCCGCGCGTCAGCGCGTCCAAGCGTTTTGACGCCCGCGTCAAAACCTTGATGCCGGGCGAATTCATTTCGCCCGAGCAGATAAAATCAATCGGGAACCCGCACGGCGCCCTGCGCCGGGTGGGCGCCGCCGATGAGGCCCAGACCCACAATGACAAGGGTGCGTTTCATATACCATTCCTCCTGACCGGCGGGGGCAAGCCCCCGCCCTACGATTCAGAGCCGTGAGCGGTCTGTCCCCAGTTACAGCTCCCGGCCGGCGCAGGGGGCCAGCTGGGCCAGCCTGCCCATGAGGGCGTCGAACTGCTCCGGGGTGATGGACTGGGCCCCGTCGCACAGGGCGTGGGGCGGGTCGTTGTGCACCTCGATGAGCAGGCCGTCGGCCCCGGCGGCGATGGCCGCCATGCTCATCCGCTCCACCATCCACGCCTTGCCGCAGGCGTGGGAGGGATCCACCACCACCGGCAGGTGGGAGAGCTGCTTCACCGCCAGCACGGCGGAGAGAT
>NZ_JAHZDL010000063.1:0-6984 GCF_019422385.1 Flavonifractor sp. | reverse complement strand
TCCACCACCACCGGCAGGTGGGAGAGCTGCTTCACCGCCAGCACGGCGGAGAGATCCAGGGTGTTGCGGGTGAAGGTCTCAAAGGTGCGGATGCCCCGCTCACAGAGGATCACCTTGTTGTTGCCGCCGGCCATGATGTACTCCGCGCTCATGAGCCACTCCTCAATGGTGGAGGACAGGCCCCGCTTGAGCAGGATGGGCTTGGAGGTCTTGCCCAGCTGCTTCAAAAGGTCGAAGTTCTGCATGTTCCGCGCCCCCACCTGGATCACGTCCACGCACATCTCGAACATCTCCACGTTGTCGGTGGACATGATCTCGGTGACAATGGGCAGGCCGGTGGCCGCCTTGGCCTCCTGGAGCAGGCGGATGCCGTCGTTGCCCATGCCCTGGAAGGAGTAGGGGGAGGTGCGGGGCTTGAAGGCGCCCCCCCGCAGGGCAGCGGCGCCGCTGGCCTTCACCGCCCGGGCCACGGCCACGATCTGCGCCTCGCTCTCCACCGAGCAGGGTCCGGCGATCACCGCCAGCTTTTTGCCCCCCACGGCGGCGCCGCTGCCCAGGTCGATCACCGAGTCCTCCGGGTGGTACTTCCGGTTGGACTTCTTGTAGGGCTCGGTGACCCGCATGACCCGGTCCACGCCGGGCAGCAGGGACAGCTTCTCCTGGTCGATGTGCTCGGCGTTGCCCTCGGCGCCCAGGATGGTGGTCTCCGACCCCTTGGACACCATGACCTTGACGCCGCCCTCCTCCATGGTGTGAATGGCGGCCTCCAGCTGCTCAGGGGTGAACTCCCGCTTCATAATGACGACCATATTCCAAAACTCCTTTCCAAATTCCAAAAACAAAAAACCCGCGGCCGCCCAAAGGCGGCCGCGGGTTCCATGAACTCTGTGCAGAGTGTCCCGGGTTCCCTGGCTGGCCGGTTATGGGCAGGCAAAAGCACCGCTATCGTAATAGCGGTAATAGCCGTACTCATAACCGATGGCCTTGCGCATGAACGGGTCACACTCCTTCTTGTGAGAGACTTTAGCACGTTTTGGTATGAAAGTCAAGAGGAAATTATCCTTGATTTCCTACCTCTATTATGGTATTATATTGTCAGAAAAGGTGGGATAGGCATGAAAATTTCCACGAAGGGCCGCTACGCCCTGCGCCTGATGCTGGACATCGCCCTGAACAGCCACGGTGCGGCGGTGCCCCTGCGGGACGTGGCCCAGCGGCAGGAGATCTCGGATAAATACCTGGAGCAGATTGTGACCCAGCTCTCCCGGGCGGGCCTGGTGCGCTCGGTGCGGGGGGCCGGCGGCGGCTACCTGCTGACCCGGGAGCCGGAGGAGTACACCGTGGGGGAGATCCTGCGGGTGCTGGAGGGCAACCTGGCCCCGGTGAGCTGTGTGGATCAGGACGACACCTGCCGCTGCGGCCGGGCCGACCGCTGCGTCACCATGGAGGTGTGGCAGCAGATCCAGGCCGCCGTCTCCGGCGTGGTGGATCACCTGACCCTGGCGGATCTGGTAAACCGGTATCACGAGAAATGCACCGGCGAGAGATGAGATGACGAGGGGCCTGTGGAGATTTCCACAGGCCCCTCATTTTTTGGGGAAATTTCATTACTTCCCGATGGAGACGCAGGCGCCGTCCGGGTACCAGTTGGTGTGGTAGCCCAGGCCCTCCATCAGGGCGCGGATGCCCACGTACTGAGCGCCGTTCACGTCCTTCACAGGCACGGAGGCGGTCTTGCCGTCCAGGGTCACGGTGGCGATGCCGCCGCTGACCGTGGACTGGGCGCTGATGCCGTTGACCACGTCGCTGAGGGGCACATAGATGGTGCCGGGCTCCACCACCAGCTCACGGTTGAAGGTGAGGGGGTCGCCCTGCCACACCACAGTGGGGGCGGAGGTGTCCTTGGTGTAGACCAGCTCATTGCCCACATAGGTGGCCAGGACCTGGATGTCCTTGATGTCCGCCTCGGGACAGGTCATGTAGTCCCGGTCAATGATGATGAAGTCAGCCAGCTTGCCCGGCTCCAGGGAGCCCTTGAGATCCTCCTCAAACTGGCCGTAGGCGGCCCAGATGGTGAAGGCCCGCAGGGCCTCCTCCCGGGTGACCTTCTGCTCCGGATACCAGCCGCCCTCGGGCTCGCCGGCCCGGGTCATGCGGGTGACGCCGGCGTACAGCCCATGGAAGGGATTGACCTTCTCCACAGGGGCGTCGGAGCCGCCGATGATGATGCTGCCCGCGTCCAGGACAGTACGCCAGGCGTAGGCGGTCTTGATGCGCTCAGAGCCGATGCGATCCTCCGCCATGTTGGAGTCGGAGGTGGCGTGGGTGAACTGCATGGCAGGCAGGATACCCATATCCAGGGCCCTCTGCATATCCTCGGCGGTGATGATCTGGAAGTGCTCGATGCGCAGGCGGGCATCCTCCCGGGGATTCTCCTCCATGACTCTCTCGTAGGCGTTCAGTACCTGGTGGTTGGTACCGTCACCGATGGCGTGAACGCCGGTCTGATAGCCGTTGTCATAGGCCAGCTTGACGGCCTCATACATCTGTTCATCGGTGAAGCGGTACTCGCCCTTGGTGCCGGGAGCGTCGCTGTAGTCCTCCAGCATGGCGGAGGAGCGGGAGCCCAGGGAGCCGTCGCCCACGATCTTCACACCCCGGACCAGCATGCGGTTGTCGTACAGCTCCTCGGAGGGGGCGTGGGTGCGGATGTACTCGGCCTCGGGGCTGGTCAGATCAGTGGTGAGCATGATCATGGGGTAGGTGCGCAGCTTCATCTCTCCGCTCTCATACAGGGCCTTGAAATTCTCCAGACCCTGCACCGTGGTGCCCGCGTTCACCGCGCTGGTGAAGCCATAGGAGAACAGCTGCTCCTGGGCCAGCAGGAGGGCCTGCTGCTGCTCTTCAACGGTGTAGGCGGGAACCAGATCCCGCACCAGGTTGATGGCAGTGTCGGTGAGACAGCCCCACAGCTCTCCGTCATCGGTTTTGAGGATCTTGCCGCCCTGGGGATCGGGGGTATCCTTGGTGATGCCCGCCAGCTCCAGAGCCATGCTATTGAACCAGCCCATGTGGTTGTCAGCCCGGAGCAGATATACGGGGTTGTCGGGGGCCACCGCGTCCAACTCCTCCTTGGTGGGGAAGCCGGGCTCGTCCCACAGGGTGTCCAGCCAGCCGGAGCCCTGGATCCACTGGCCGGGCTCGGCCGCCTCTGCGGCCTGGCGAACCATCTCCAGGATGTCCTCCTTGGACTTGAAATAGCAGTCCAGCTTCAGGTGGTTCTCACCCAGATTGCTGATGTGCATGTGGCCCTCGATCAGGCCGGGGAGCACCGTATTGCCCTCCAGATCCGTCACCTGGGTGCCGGCGCCCAGATAGGCCTCCGCCCCCTCCTGGTCGCCCACGTAGAGGATGCGGTCCCCCTTCACGGCCATGGCGGTAGCGGTGGTAAAGTCGTCGTCCACGGTGTAGATGTTGCCGTTGATGTAGATGCTGTCTGCCGTTTCGGCCGGTTCTGCGGCCATGGCGGCGGGTACCATTCCGGCCATCAGCGCCAGGCTCAGGCCGACTGCACACAGGCTGCGCGCGGTTCTTCGTTTCATCGACTGCATTCCCTTCTCTTTCAGCATTTTATAGGCTCGATTAGAAAAAGAGCCCGATTACATGGTATAGTTTACAAAAACAGGGCGCATTTTTCTGTAAAGCACTTTACAAAATATACAATTTTTGCGAAAATAGAGAGGGAAAAATGCCAGAGGCCAGGCAGGGAGGGCGGCCAGTGGAACAGGAAACAGCATGGGAAAAGCAGTGGATGCCGCAGCATCTCTCTTCGCTCGGGAATGAGCCGTGGGACGCGGTGTGGGACCGGCTCACGGACGGGTTCTGCAGGGAGACGGTTCCGGCCGGAACGGTGTTCTATCAGCAGGGCGACCCAGCCGACGAGGTGCTCTATCTCCAGTCGGGGCAGGTGCGGGTGGAGTGTGTCCACAGCGACGGGAAAAAGCGTGTCCTCTATCTGCTCTTTGACGGAATTGTCGTGGGAGAGGATGAGTGCATCTACGGCGGCGTGCGGGAATTCCGGGCCGTCGCCGCCAGCGAGTGCCGGATCTTCCGCATCCCGGCGGAGGTGTTCAAGCGGCGGGTGGAGGCATCTCCCGCCCTGGCACTGAAACTGTTCCAGGTCTCCGCCCGGAAAAGCCAGGTACTCAGCCGCGTGCTGGTCCGGGACAGCTTTTTGAGTGTGCAGGGGCGGGTTATCCAGTTTCTGCTCTCCCTGGCGGAGCGGAACGGCGTACAGGAGGAGGAGGGAATCCGCCTCACCATCCGGCTGACCCATCAGGAGGCCGCCGACTTCCTGGGCATCTCCCGGGTGGCGGTGCCCCAGTGCTTTCAGACTCTGGCCAAAGCGGGGCTGCTGCGCAAGCGGGAGCACTGCTATATCCTGCCAGACCGCGCGGCGCTGGAGGCCCAACTGGAGTGAGGCATCCTGATAATATGAGAACAGCGGGGCCGCAGAATGCGGCCCCGCTGTAGGTTGCCGAGAAACCCTCTAGCTAAAGGATTCGAAGGGAAGGATAGTGTGAAAGGGAACCGTCAGGGTTCCCTTTCGCGTAGGATCAAACAGCTTTTTGAAACTTTTTAAAGTTTCAAAAAGTTCAGCAGCCTGTCGAAAAGACTTTTTCGACAGGCTGCAGCGGGGCCGCAGAATGCGGCCCCGCTGTTCTGTGCGGCTCGCTTAGTCAAACAGCCCGGCGGAGAGGTATCGCTCCCCGGTGTCGGGGAGGATCAAGGCGATGGTCTTGCCCGCCATGTCCGGCCGCCGGGAGAGGGTCCGGGCGGCGTGGGCCGCCGCGCCGGAGGACACGCCGGCAAGCACCCCCTCACTGCGGGCCAGCTCCCGGGCGGCAGCATAGGCCTCATCGCCGGTGACGGTCATGATCTCGTCCACCACCGACAGATCCAAGGTGCCGGGGACAAAGCCCGCGCCGATGCCCTGGATCCTGTGGGGGCCCGGCCTGCCGCCGGAGAGGACGGGGGACTCGGCGGGCTCCACCGCCACCACCCGGATGTCCGGGTTCTGCTCTTTCAGGTAGCGGCCCGTGCCGGTGATGGTGCCGCCGGAGCCCACGGTGGCCACCAGCACGTCCACATTCCCCTCGGTGTCCGCCCACAGCTCGGGGCCGGTGGTCTCGTAGTGGGCCCGGGCGTTGGCCGAGTTGTTGAACTGGTTGGGCATCCAGGCGCCGGGGGTGTTTTCCAGCAGCTCGTTGGCCTTTTCAATGGCCCCGGCCATGCCGCAGGCCCCGTCGGTGAGCACCAGCTCCGCCCCCAGGGCGGCCAGGAGGGCGCGGCGCTCAGCGCTCATGGTCTCCGGCATGGTGAGCACCACCCGGTACCCCCGCAGCCGGCCGATGTAGGCCAGGGCCACGCCGGTGTTGCCGCTGGTGGGCTCCACGATCACCGCGCCGGGGCGCAGCAGGCCCCGCTCCTCGGCGTCGCGGATCATGTACAGGCCCGCCCGGTCCTTGGCGGAGGACAGAGGATTGAAGCTCTCCAGCTTGGCCAGCAGGCCGCCGCCGGGGGCGAACCGCTCCAGCCGGAGCAGGGGGGTATGCCCGATCAGCTCGGGCAGGGTGTTGGCAATGCGCATAGGCGGAGCCTCCTTCTGTTTTTTTCCAGTATAGCACGCCGCCGCCCGCAGCACAAGGGGAGGCCCGGCGGAACATCCGCCGGGCCTAAGACTGTCGAAAAACCTTCTGTGAGGGAAAGCCTCGCAGAGTTCCTGCGGCCGCAGCCGCAGGAATCAAATGAAAATCCGTCATTTCCGGCGACATGCGCGTCGGAAATGACACTTCTCATGGCGGAAGGGGTGACAATTTCGCAAGAAATCGAGCCCATTCCGCCATGCAGACTTTCTCGAAAAAGTGGCAAAGCCACTTTTTCGACACATTGAGGCCCGGCGGAACATCCGCCGGGCCTCCCCTTTGCTCACTCGTGCTTGGTTTTCAGCCGGGCCATGGCCCGGGCCAGGGCGGCCTTGGAGTGGTAGTACTCGTGGATGCTCTGCTTCTGGCGCAGGCGCTCCTCGGCCCGCTGTTTGGCGGCCTCGGCCCGCTTGCGGTCGATCTCCTCCGGGTGCTCGGCAAAGCCCACCAGGAGGATCACATAGTCGGGCTTGATCTCCACGAAGCCCGCCCCCACGGCGGCGGGAGTCCACGCCCCGTCGTGCTTGAAGCGCAGCTCGCCGGGCTCGATGGCGGAGACCACCGGCTCGTGGCCGGGGTAGATGCCCATCTCTCCGTCCACGATGGGGATGACCAGGGCCTCGGCCTGGCCGATGTAGAACTGCCGCTCGGGGGTGATGATCTCCAGGTAGAAGGTGGACGGTTCCGCCATTTACACCGCCCCCATCTTCTTGGCCTTCTCGATGACCTCGTCCACGTTGCCCACGTTGCTGAAGGCGGCCTCGGGGTACTTGTCCAGCTCGCCGCCCAGGATGGTCTCAAAGGAGCGGAGGGTGTCCCCCAGCTTGACGTAGCGGCCCTCCAGGCCGGTGAACTGCTCGGCCACGGAGAAGGGCTGGGAGAAGAACTGCTGCACCCGGCGGGCCCGCTCCACGGCCCGGCGGTCGTCCTCGCTCAGCTCCTCCATGCCCAGGATGGCGATGATGTCCTGCAGCTCCCGGTAGCGCTGGAGCAGCTCCTGCACGCCCCGGGCGATCTTGTAGTGCCGCTCCCCCACCACGTCGGGCTCCAGGATGCGGGAGGTGGACTCCAGGGGATCCACCGCGGGGTAGATGCCCTGCTCCACGATCTTGCGGCTCAGGACGGTGGTGGCGTCCAGGTGGGCGAAGGTGGTGGCAGGGGCGGGGTCGGTGAGATCGTCGGCGGGGACGTAGACGGCCTGCACCGAGGTGATGGCCCCGTCCTGGGTGGAGGTGATGCGCTCCTGCAGGGCGCCCATCTCGTTGGCCAGGGTGGGCTG
>NZ_JAHZDL010000062.1:0-15400 GCF_019422385.1 Flavonifractor sp. | reverse complement strand
ACGAGTCCGACCGCAACGGCATGCGGGTGGTCATCGAGCTCAAGCGGGACGCCAACCCCCAGGTGGTGCTCAACCGGCTCTTTGCCCAGACCCAGCTGCAGACCACCTTCGCCATCAACATGCTGGCCCTGGTGCAGAACCAGTCCCAGCCCAAGATCCTCTCCCTGCGGCACATCCTGGACGAGTATATCGCCTTCCAGGAGGAGATCATCGTCCGCCGCACCCGCTTTGACCTGAAAAAGGCCCAGGAGCGGGCCCACCTGCTGGAGGGCCTGCTGATCGCCGAGGAGAACATCGACGCGGTGATCCAGACCATCCGGGAGAGCTACGACGACGCCAGGGAGCGGCTGTGCGCCCGCTTCGGCCTGGACGAGGTGCAGGCCCAGGCCATCCTGGACATGCAGCTCAAGCGGCTCCAGGGCCTGGAGAAGGAGAAGCTGGAGAACGAGTACAGGGAGCTGGAGGCGCGCATCGCCTACTTCAACGAGCTGCTCGCCAGTGAGGAGAAGATCCGCGGCGTCCTCAAGGAGGAGCTCACCGCCATCCGGGACAAGTACGGCGACGAGCGCGTCACCGAGATCCAGGACGTGGAGGACGAGATCGACATCGAGGATCTCATTGAGGAGGAGGAGTGCGTCTTCACCCTCACCGCCGGCGGCTATATCAAGCGCACCGCCGCGTCCTCCTACAAGGCCCAGCGCCGGGGCGGCAAGGGCATCACCGCCATGGCAACCAAGGAGGAGGACTACGTGGACACGGTGTTCACCGCCTCCACCCACGACTTTATCCTCTTTTTCACCAACAAGGGCCGGGTTCACCGGAAGAAGGGCTACCAGATCCCCGAGGCCGGCCGCACCGCCAAGGGCACCAACCTGGTGAACATCCTGCCCATCGAGTCCGACGAGAAGGTCACCGCCATGATCCACCTGCGGGACTTCCCCGAGGATCGCTACCTGGTGATGGTTACCCGCAGCGGCACCGTCAAGCGCATCCAGCTCTCCTCCATCCACACCGCCCGCAAGGCGGGCATCCGCTGCATCACCCTGGAGGAGGGGGACGAGCTCATCTGCGTGCGGGAGACCGACGGCAATCAGGCCATCCTCATCGCCACCCACGACGGCATGACCATCTGCTTCCACGAGGACGACGTGCGCTGCATGGGCCGGGACGCCTGCGGCGTGCGCGGCATCAAGCTGCGGGAGGGCGACTGGGTGGTGGGCGCCGCCCGGGCCAAGCGGGATCACCAGGTGCTGATGATCACCGAGCACGGCTACGGCAAGCGCACCGAGATGGACGAGTATATCCGCGCCGACGGGCCCCAGAAGCGGGGCGGCTTCGGCCTGAAGGGCTATAATGTCACGGAAAAGACCGGCCCCGTGGTGGGGGTCAAGGTGGTCAGCGACGCCGACGACATCCTGGTCATCAACGACGCCGGCGTGATCATCCGCATGGCCGCCGCCGGCATCTCCACCTACAGCCGCGCCGCCCAGGGCGTGAAGATCATGAACCTGGAGGAGGGGGTCAAGGTGATCTCCTTCGCCCGCACCGACCACGAGGAGGACGAGGAGGAGCCCGCCGACGCCCAGGCCGCCGGGGACGCCCCCACCGGGGAGGAGTAAGCAATGGGCAGAAAGCGCGTCACCTACCGGCCCAGCAAGGCCGGCTCCGTCTTCGGCGGCGTGGCGGGGATCATCTTCGTGGGCATCGGCCTGTTTGTGGCCATCCCCGTATTCGGCCCCTTCGGCGTGCTGTGGACGCTCCTGGCCGCCGGCATCACTGCCGCCAGCTTCTACCAGGCCTTCGGCAAGAAGTATACCGGCCCGGAAATCCACATCGAGGACGAGGAGTGTGGAAAACCCGAGGACGTGCAGCAGCGTCTGGAGACCCTCCGCGCCCTCTATGAGCAGAAGCTCATCACCCCGGAGGAGTACGAGCGCAAGCGGCAGGAGATCCTCAAGGAGCTGTAAAAAGCAGTCCCGTCCGGCGCGGACACGCCGTAGGGGCGGATATCATCCGCCCGCTTGCCCCTGCAACCGCCTGCCCCGTGGGGCGCGACGACTCGGCGCGCCGTCCACCTGCCAGGGGGCCCCTCGCGGGGCGCGCCGCTTTTTTGAAGGTGGCTTCGCTGGATTTTTATCGGAAGCGCCCCCGGCGCCTCCGACGCGGCGGGCGCCCCCATTTCTTCCCGAAGAAATGGGGGGAAAGAAGGGCCGGGGGGCTTTCCGCCTTTTCAAAAAGGAGGCTTCGCATGGATTTTCATCGAAGGCGCCCCCGGCGCCTTCGACCCCAGCCCCCCAAACGGGGGCTCATGGCGGCGGTGGGCTGTACGGACAGGGCAAAGACCGGGCTGGCATTGCCGCCCGCTCTATTGGCAGTCGTGTCACAGGCGCTGCCGCGCCTTGGGTGGCACGCATCGGGATTACCCCGCAGGCCCTGATGACCGCTGTGCTGTACCGGCCTGGCCCGCCGGGCCGCCGTCGGTGCCATGCCTCTGAAAAAGCGGGGCACTTGCGGCGGCTGTCCGTGGGGCGCGACGACTCGGCGCGCCGTCCGCAGGGACGCACCTGATGAACCCCTGCGGCGTGCGGATATTGGATAAAGGAACCAAAACATGAAAACAGTCACCATTTACACCGACGGGGCCTGTTCGGGCAATCCGGGCCCCGGCGGGTGGGGGGCGATCCTCCAGTACGGGGAGTTCCGCAAGGAGCTCTCCGGCGGGGAGGCCCACACCACCAACAACCGGATGGAGCTCACCGGGGTGATCACGGCGCTGGAGGCGCTGAAGGAGCCCTGCATTGTGGAGCTCTACTCCGACTCCAAATACGTCATCGACGCCCTGCAAAAGGGCTGGGCCAAGGGCTGGAGGGCCCGGGGCTGGGTCAAGGCGGACAAGAAGCCGGCCCTCAACCCGGATCTGTGGGAGAGGCTGCTGGAGCTGTGCGAGAAGCACACCGTCCGCCTCCACTGGGTCAAGGGCCACGCTGACAATCCCAACAACAACCGCTGCGACGAGCTGGCGGTGGCGGAGAGCCGCAGGTTCAAGCAGTGAGAAAAGGAGGTTCGTCCATGAAAGTAGCCATCATATTTGCCAGTCAGACGGGGAACACCGCCCAGGTGGCCCTGGCAGTCCGGGAGGGGTGCTCGGGCCACGAGATCGTGGCCTTCGGCCCGCCGCCGGCGGACGTGGGGGAGGCGGAGCTGGTGTTTGCCGGCTCCTGGACGGACAGGGGAACCTGCGCGCCGGAGATGCGGGCGTTTCTCCACACCCTCCACGGCAAGAACGTCGTCCTGTTCGGCACGGCGGGCTTCGGCCTGTCGGAGAGCTATTTCGCCTCCCTGGGAGACCGGTTCAAGGCGGAGCTGCCGGCGGACAGCCGGGTGGTGGACGCCTGGTTCTGCCCGGGGAAGATGCCGCCGGCGGTACGGGAGCGGTATGAGGCCCAGCTGGCGGAGCACCCCGGCGACAAGCGTCTGGAGAACATGCTGGCGGCCTACGACCACGCCAAAACCCACCCGGATCCGGGGGATCTGGAGGGCGCCCGGAGCTTTACCCGGGCCATTCTGAAACGGGAGGAGGAGCGCTGATGTTCCGCGAGCTGAGAAGAAAGAGGCAGGCCCTGTCCCGGGCCGACTGCGAGGCGGTGCTGAGCCGGGGCACCTCCGGCGTGCTGGCCCTGGCCGGCGACGACGGCTACCCCTACGCGGTGCCCCTGAGCTATCTGTATGAGGACGGGAAGCTGCTCTTCCACTGCGCCAGGGAGGGTCACAAGCTCGACGCCGTCGCCCGGTGCGACAAGGCCTCCTTCTGCGTCATCGACCAGGATCGCGTGGTGCCGGAGGAGTACACCACCTATTTCCGCAGCGTGATCGCCTTCGGCCGCATCCGGGTGATCGGGGACGACGGGGAGAGGCGCGCCGCCGTGGAGCGGCTGGCCCTCAAGTACCACCCCGGCGACACGCCGGAACACCGGAACCGCTACATCGACAGCGAGTGGGCCCCCCTGTGCATGCTGGAGATGACGGTGGAGCACCTCTCCGGCAAGCAGGCCACCGAGCTGCTCCAGGCCGGAGAGAAATAATGCAGGACGCGCGCCGGGTGTTGTACCAGGCGCGCGTCTTTCTGCTTTTATTCTGCGGCCTCCACCTGCTCTGTGGTGACCAGGGCATCCCGCTGGAGATATTGGATGGCCCGCAGGGCATAGCCAGAGTCACGGACATCTCCTCCTCAGTGCCCCGAGGTGGCCTTCAGGCCGATGATGCCCACCAGCAGGAGGGCCACAAACAACAGCCGGGCGGGGGAGAGGGACTCGTGGAAGATCACCACGCCCACCACCACCGCGCCCAGGGCGCCGATGCCTGTCCAGATGGCGTAGGAGGTGCCCAGGGGGAGCACCTTGGTGGCCTGGGACAGGAACACGAAGCTGAGCACCATGCCCACGATGGTGCAGACGGTGAACTTGGGCACCGTCAGCCCCTGGGAGAACTTCAGGCAGGTAGACCAGAACACCTCCAGCGCGCCGGCCACCAGCAGGAACAGCCATGCCATAACAAAAAACTCCTCTCCATTTGCCGTAAAAAAAAGAAGCGTGGTTGGTTTGTACCTGCAAAAAGGCCTATCGGTACAAACGCCTGCGCTTCTATTTACCCGGCGGCAAATCTATGAATTTGACAAGGGGAATGATACCATCAATTCCCCGCCCTGTCAAGGGGCCTGCTCCTGATCCACGGGGCGGAGCACCCGGCAGGGGTTGCCCGCCGCCACCACGCCCGGCGGGATGTCGCGGGTGACCACGCTGCCCGCGCCGATCACCGCCCCGTCGCCGATGGTGACCCCGGGCAGGACGGTGACGTTCCCGCCGAACCACACGTCGCTGCCCACGGTGATGGGGGCGGCCTTCTCCTCCCCGGTGGCCCGGTGGGCGGCGTCCAGGGGGTGGATGGCGGTGTAGAACCCGCAGCCGGGCCCCACCAGCACGTTGTCCCCGAAGGTTACCGGCGCGCAGTCCAGGATCACCAGGTTGTAGTTGGCGTAAAAATCCTCCCCCAGGGTGATGTTGCCGCCGTAGTCGCAGTGGAAATCCGGGGTGATGGTGAACCCCGCCCCGGTTTTGCCGAAGAGGGGGCGCAGCAGCTCCATCCGCTCCGCCTCCCGCCCCGGCGGCAGGTGGTTGGCGGCATAGCACAGCGCCACCGCCCGCTGGTGGAGGGCGGCCAGTTCCGGATCACAGGGGAGATACCACTCCCCGGCCAGCATCTTCTCATATTCCGTCATGGGGATTGCTCCTCTCTCAAAAGCGGGCGGCCATTTGGCCGCCCGCTCTGCTCTGCTTTCTCAGCCCTCCGGCTTGGGGCCCTTGTCCCCGCCCCGGGGACGGCCCCGCCAGCGGCGGCGGCGCTTCTTCTCCCCGGACTTCTCCCCGGCGCTCTGGCCCTCGCCCTCCGGCCTGGGGGGGCGCTGCCTGGGGGGCTGCTGGGCGGGCTTGTCCTCCCGCTGGGGGGCGGGCTGCTGCCCGGCCTGGCCGGACTTGGAGCCGCCGCGGCCCCGGCGGCGGGAGCGGCGGGAGCTCCCCTCCGGCTTCTCCTCCGGCTGGGGCTGGGCGTCCACGCCCAGGTGGCTCAGGGCCACGTCCAGGCTGCCCGCCAGATGGCGGGGCTCCTCCGCCGGGGTGACCTTGCGCAGCTTGGCCAGCTCCTCCGGCGGCGGGGGCACGTACCCCTCGGGAATCTTGCCCTTGCCGTTGCGCACCACGCAGATCTCGCAGTTGTGGAAGCACTTGGGGCTCTCCGGCTGCTCCTCCAGGCGCACCTTCACCGTCTCCTTCAGCAGGTTCACCTGGGTGACGGTGCCCACCCCCTCGGGGGTCTCCACAAAGGACTCGTTCTTGGGCATGCGGTGCACCGCGTCCTCATAGGCCTCCTGCTCGTACTTCAGGCAGCACATGAGCCGCCCGCAGGTGCCCGAGATCTTGGTGGGGTTGAGGGACAGGTTCTGGGTCTTGGCCATCTTGATGGACACGGGCTGGAACTCGTCCAGGAAGGTGGCGCAGCAGAAGGGCTTGCCGCAGATGCCCAGGCCCCCCAGCATCTTGGCCTCGTCCCGCACGCCGATCTGCCGCAGCTCGATGCGGGCGTGGAACACCCCGGCCAGATCCTTCACCAGGGCCCGGAAGTCCACCCGGCCCTCGGCGGTGAAGAAGAAGAGGATCTTGTTGCCCTCAAAGCTGTACTCCACCTCCACCAGCTTCATCTCCAGCCCGTGGGCGGCGATCTTCTCCTGGCAGATGGCGAAGGCCTTCTTCTCCTTCTCCCGGTTCTTCTCCACCGTCTCCAGATCCCTGTCGGTGGCCAGGCGGATCAGGGGGCGCAGGGGGGGCACCACCGCCTCATCCTCCACCATGGTGTTGCCCTGGGCGCACTCGCCGTACTCCAGGCCCCGGGAGGTCTCGATAATCACCCCCTGGCCCGGCTCCACCGTCTGGCCCTGGGGGTCGAAATAGTATTGCTTGCCTCCGCTCTTGAAGCGGACGCCGATGATCTCGGTCATAATTTCCTCCGATTCTGTTGAAACGTGGGATTTTCCCCCGGCGGTACCGGCATGGAACCCTTTGTAGGGGCCGACCTGCGTGTCGGCCCGTTCCCACAGGCGGGCGCACACACAGGTGCGCCCCTACTCAGGCGCTCAGCGCCGCGGCCAGCCAGCCGGCCAGGTGGCCGGCGCCGACGTTGTAGGTGAGGGCGTCCCGCAGGCGCTCCGCCGCGGACACCGCCCGGCTGAGGGCCCTGGGGGACAGGGCCGCGGCGGCGTTCCGGGCCGCCTCCCGCCGGACGGGATCGGCCTCGCAGGGGGCGCCGGCGGCGCAGAGCAGGGCGTCCCGCAGCAGCAGGACGGTCTCGTCCAGCACCTGCCGCAGGCCGTCCCGATCCCACTTCTCCAGGGTGACGCAGTGCTCGGCCAGGGCCAGCTCGTCCCGGGCGGCCAGGCGCCTCACCAGCTCCAGCGCGGCGGAGAGGGCCTTGTCCTCCCCGCCGGCCTGCCCCTCCAGCAGGGACACCGCCCGGCCCAGCAGGCCCTCGCACCGCCGGGCGGCCTGCCGCCGCTCCTCCGGGGAACGGTCGGGGAAGCGGCCGGCCAGCCACTCCTCCGCCTCCGCCTCGGTGACGGGGGAGAGGGGGAGCAGCTCACACCGGGAGCGCACCGTGGGCAGCAGGGCGGCGGCGTTGTCGGTGAGCAGGAGGAAGGCGGCGTAGGCCGGCCCCTCCTCCAGCAGCTTGAGCATGGCGTTCTGGGCGCTGGGGTTCATGGTCTGGGCATTTTCCAGGATGTAGATCTTCCGGTCGGCCTCATTGGGCCGGATGTAGGCGTCGGCCCGGAGCTGGCGCACCTGGGCCACGGAGATGTCCTTCCCGTCGTCCCCCGCCCGGACGATGTCCGGGTGGATGCCCGCCAGGGCCTTGCGGCAGCCGGGGCAGGACAGGCAGGGGCGCTCCCCCCCGCCGGTGCACACCAGGGCGGCGGCAAGCAGCCCGGCCAGCGTCCGCTTGCCGGAGCCCGCCGGGCCGCTGAGGATGTACGCGTGGGACAGGCCCCGCCGGGCGGTCTCCAGCTCCAGCTGCCGCTTCAGGGGGCCGTTGCCCGCCAGGCGCGTCAGGTTCATGGGGCCTTACACCCGCTCAAACCGCTCAATATCCACCACGAAGATGGTGGCGCCGCCCACCACCACCTCCACGGGCATGGAGGGGTAGTAGCCGTAGCTCATCTCGCTGGCGGTGGGGATCATCTGCTTGCGGCTGTGGGAGTGCTCCCGGATGATGTCGATGACGGTCTGCACCTTCTCCTCATCCACGCCGATGAGGATGGTCACGTTGCCCGCCATCAGGAAGCCGCCGGTGGTGGCCAGCTTGGTGGACGAAAAGCCCTTCTTGGTCAGGGACTGGGTGACGGTGTTGGCGTCATCGTGGTTGATGATGGCAAGAATCAGCTTCATGATTTCTCCCTCCTATAGAAAAGGTGCTCTGAACCAATCCTATGAAACACACACAGACTGCGGCACGACCGCAATGTCCTCCCGAGTATTATAACCTATTTCATCCAAATATGCGATACTTTTTTTGCAAATTCGCTCTCCCGGGGCCACCACCGGCACCCCCGGCGGATAGGGGGCGATCTGCTGGGCGCACACCCGCCCCTCCGCCCGGGCCAGGGGGAGGTGCTCCCGGGGGGAGAAGAGGGCCTGCCGGGGGGTGAGGACGGCCTCCGGCAGGGGGGGCGGCGGCGGGAAGGGGGGGCAGTCCCCCGGTGTCAGGGTGTCCAGGGCGGCGCGGAGCCGGGCGAACTGCTCCGGGCCGTCGGCGCAGGTGGGGATAAACACCACGTGGCCGGCGTCGGCCATCTCCGGCCACACCCCCAGCGCCTCCAGCTTCTCCTGGGCGGCGAAGCCGCCGGAGCAGCGCAGGACGAACCGGGCCGGGTCGAGAGGGGCGTCCCCCTCCGTCAGGGACGGGTAGTGACGCCGCAGGGCGGCCACCGCCTCCGCCGTCTCCCGGTAGGCCGCCGCCCCCTCCGCCTCCATATAAGCCCGGCACACGTCCAGGGCGGCCATGAGCACATAGGACGGGCTGGAGGAGCCGGTGAGGGAGGCGGCCCACCGCAGCTCCGCCTGGGTGAAGCAGCGGGAGGCCAGCGCATCTGCGGTAGGGCGGGGGCTTGCCCCCGCCGTTCTGGATCCCCCCGCCAGCAGCAGGGCGCTCTGCCCCGGGGCGGGGAGGGTTTTGTGGGCGGACACCACCGCCAGATCGGCGGCGGCCAGGTCAAAATTGCCCAGGAAGGGCAGGTGGGCCCCGTGGGCCCCGTCCACCACCAGGACGGCCCCGTGGGCGCGGCACACCGCCGCCAGGGCGGGCAGATCTGACAACACGCCGTAATATGTGGGTGAGGTAATACAGACTGTCTTGATGTCCGGGCGGGTTTTCAGGGCCTGCTCCACCGATTGGGACGAGACCGGCCCGGTGACCCCCGCCTGGGGCAGCCAGGGCCGCTCCAGGTACACGGGGCGGAGATCCAGCAGGGCCAGGGCGTTATAGGCGGAGCGGTGGCTTCCCCGATCCAGCAGTACCGCGTCCCCCGGCCTGCAGGCCAGGGCCAGGGCGGCCTGCACCCCCTGGGTGGCGCCGCCGGTGAGGAAGAGGCAGTGGGCCATGCGGAACGCCTTTGCCCACAGCTCCTCCGCCGCCTCGATGGCGTCCCCGCCGGAGAAGAGGTCGCCGGTGGGGGGCAGCTCGGTGAAGTCCAGGGCGGACAGGCCCGCCAGCTCGGGGGCGGGGAGGGGGCGGCCCTTGTGGCCGGGCATGTGCATGCGCAGGGGGCGGGCGGCGGCAAAGGCCCGCAGGGCGTCGTACAGGGGGGTATTTTCCACGGTCTCACCTCCGGATGTGGAAACTCTCACAGCAGCCGGGCCAGCCAGAGGCCCAGGGCCAGCTGGGCAATCAGGATGGCGGGCAGGCCGTATTGGAAGTACCAGTGGCGGGTCTTGTGGCGGAAGAGCCACATGCCCGCGATGGCCCCGGGGGAGCCGCCCAGCAGGGCCGCCAGGAAAAAGGTCTTTTCCGGGACGCGGCGGCGGTTCTGCCTGGCCCGCCGCTTGTCCACACCCATGAGGACAAAGTCCAGCATGCTGAGGGCCAGCACCCAGATAAGCAGCCACTTCATAGGCGCTCCCCCAGGGCGGAGACGAAGCCGCCCCGCCGGCGGGTGGTCTCATACCACAGATGAAAGTCGATGGTGAGGCGGTTTCCGCTGTCCAGAATCTCGGCCCGGCCGTCCTCCAGGGCGGTGATGGTGACCCAGTGCCACCAGTCCAGCTCCTTCACCCTGCCGTTGTGGAGGTTGAGGAAGGCCACGGGGCAGTCCCGCGCCAGGCTCCGGCGGACAAAGTCCTCCACCTCCTCCCAGGGGGGCCGCTTGGTTCTGGCCGCCGGGAAGGCCAGCAGGGCGGGGGAGAGGGAGAGCCCCCGGCTGGCGGCGTAGGCCGCCATGCCCTCCACCATCAGCTCCGGCTGGTTGAGGCCGTGGAACCGGGGGGTGACGTAGTCCCACACCCGCACCATGTGGGCGGTGAAGGCCGCCCGCTCCATGACCCCCTCGGGGTAGAGGGGGGCCCACTCCGGCCTCAGCTGGGACAGGTAGGCGAAGATCAGGGCGGCGGCGGTGGGGCCGCAGCCCGCCCGCTGCTGCCACGGGTCGGGGAACCAGTCCTGGTCGGCCCCGTGGGTGACGGCCCCATCCGGGCCGGTGATGTCCATCCACTCCGGATGGGAGACAGATACACGCAAAGCAACCGCTGCCTTTCCTGAGAAATTATACTCAGTATAGCACCCGCGGCCCCTCCCGTCAAAGGTTGCCTTTCCCTCCGGGGGGTGCTATACTGTCCGGGTACGAAGGAAAAAAGGAGGAATCATCCCATGTCCCAGACCTCCCTGACCCAGGGGGACGTGAAGGGGGCTCTGATCCGGTTCGCCCTGCCCTTCCTGGGGGCCTCGCTGCTGCAGTTTCTCTACGGCGCGGTGGATCTCATCGTGGTGGGCCAGTTTGACGACCAGGCGGGCATCACCGCCGTGTCCACCGGCAGCCAGGTGATGCAGGCGGTGACCAACTTCATCATCGGCCTGTCCACCGGCGGCACGGTGCTGGTGGGCCAGTACCTGGGCGCCGGGCGGAGGGGGGACGTGAGCCGCTCCATCGGCACCCTGTTCACCCTCTTCGCCGCCATCGCCGTGGCCCTGGCCCTGGTGTTCGCCCTGTCCACCAACGCCATCGTGGCCCTGATGCAGGTGCCGGCGGAGGCGGTGGCCCCCGCCCGGCAGTACCTGTTCATCTGCGCCTGCGGCCTGGTGTTCATCACCGGGTACAACATGGTCAGCGCCGTGCTCCGGGGCCTGGGGGACTCCAAGCGGCCCATGTACTTTGTGCTGGTGGCCTGCGTCATCAACATCGTGGGGGATCTGCTGCTGGTGGGGGTGTTCGGCCTGGGGGCTGCCGGGGCCGCCATCGCCACCGTGGCCGCCCAGGGGGTGAGCCTCCTTCTGGCCCTGGCGGTGCTGCGGCACCGGGACTTCCCCTTTGACTTCAAGCTGCCCTCCTTCCGGCCCCAGGGGGAGAAGGCGGCCAAGCTGCTGCGGCTGGGCCTGCCGGTGGCGGTGCAGAACGTGCTGGTCACCCTGTCCTTCCTGATCATCACCGCCATCGTCAACCACATGGACGTGCTGGCCCAGTCCGCCGCCGTGGGGGTGGTGGAGCGGGTCACCGGCTTCATCATGCTCTTCCCCTCCGCCTTCATGTCCGCCATCTCCGCCATGACCGCCCAGAACATGGGCGCCGGCCGGCCCGACCGGGCGCGGCAGGCCCTGAAAGTCGGCATCCTCCTGTGCCTCATCGCCGACCTGGTCATGTTCGCCCTGATCCAGGCCTTCCCCGGCCAGGCCCTGCGGCTCTTCACCCCCGACGCCGAGGTGATCCGCCACGGGGTGCTCTACCTGCGCACCTACAGCATCGACTGCATCCTGGTCACCTTTGTGTTCACCCTCAACGGCTTCTACGCCGGCTGCGGCCGCACCGGCTTCACCCTGTTCAACGACCTCACCGCCACCTTCCTGGTGCGGGTGCCGGTGGTGTTCTTCATGAGCCGCATCGCCGGGGTGACCCTGCTCCAGATCGGCATCGCCGCCCCGGCGGCCTCGGCGGTGCAGGTGCTGCTCCAGCTGCTCTACCTGCGCACCGGGCGGTGGAACCGCTCCGTCCTGGGGGAGGGGAGGCCATGACCGCCGAGGTGCTGGCCTTCCTGGGGGGCGACCCCAGGAAGCTCGCCATTTTCGAGGCCTATGAGGCGGCGGTGCTGGCCTGCGGGGAGAGCACCAGGAAGGTGACCAAGACCCAGATTTCCTGGGGAAACCCGTATCTGTTCGCCATGCTGTCCCACCCCCGGCGGGCCGCCGACCGGAAGGCCGGCGCCCTGCTGGCCACCTTCGGCCTCAACCGCCGGCTGGACAGCCCCCGCATCCTCCAGGCCGTGGAGCCCTACCCCGGCCGGTGGACCCACCACCTGCTGCTCTCCCGGCCGGAGGAGGCGGACGGCCAGCTGCGGGCCTGGCTGGCGGAGGCCTACCAATTCGCACAGGCAAAACAGCGTGGGAGATAGAACAAATGTTTGCAATCGGGCCCCTTCTGTGCTATACTCACGGTAGATTGACGCAAACTGACATGAGGAGGGTCTGCCATGAGTGCGCTCACCCCCAAGCAGCAGCAGATCTACGACTTTATTCTCTCCTTCTCCGGCCGCCACGGCTATCCCCCGTCGGTGCGGGAGATCGGGGAGCACGTGGGGCTCAAATCCCCCTCCACCGTCCACTTCCACCTGAAGGGGCTGGAGGCGGCGGGGCTGATCACCAAGGACAAGGGGAAGACCCGGGCCATCACCGTCTGTCCGGAGCAGGGGGAGGCCGTCCCCGGGTCGGGGCAGGTGCCCATTGTGGGCAATGTGGCCGCCGGCGCCCCCATCCTGGCCCAGGAGTGCATCGAGGACTACCTGACCTTCGACACCGGCGGCCGCACCGGGGAGCACTTTGCCCTGCGGGTGCGGGGGGAGTCCATGAGGGACGCGGGCATCCTGCCCGGCGACCTGGTGGTGGTGCACCAGCAGCCGGACGCCAACAGCGGGGAGATCGTGGTGGCCCTCTTTGAGGACGAGGCCACGGTCAAGACCCTGCGCCGGAAGGACGGCCACGTCTGGCTCATGCCGGAAAACCCGGAGTATGAGCCCATCGACGGCGACGGCTGCACCATCCTGGGCAAGGTGGTGGCCGTGGTGCGGAGGTACTGAGGGTGACGCCATGAACTGCATCGTATTTGACGCCCCTGTGGGCCCCCTGGGCCTGGAGGAGGAGGGCGGGGCGCTGAGGCGCCTCTACCTCCCCAACCAGCCGGCGGAGCCGGCGGGGGAGGAGACCCCGGTGCTCGCCAGGGGCCGGGCGGAGCTGCTGGAATACTTCCGGGGGGAGCGGCGGGCCTTCACCGTGCCCCTGGAGCCCCGGGGCACGCCCTTTCAAAGGCGGGTGTGGGACGCCCTGGCGGCGGTGCCCTGGGGGAAGACCGTCACCTACGGGGCGCTGGCCCGGCAAATCGGCAGCCCCGGGGCCGTCCGGGCGGTGGGGCAGGCCAACCACCGCAATCCCCTGCCCATCTTCCTGCCCTGCCACCGGGTGGTGGGGGCGGACGGGTCGCTGACGGGCTACGCCGGCGGCCTGGACATGAAACGATTTTTACTGGAGCTGGAGGGAGCCGCGTATGGGAAAAAATGACCGCTTTCAGATTATCTACACCCAGGGGGTGGCCGACATCACCCGCATCCTGCTGGACACCGAGACAGGGGTGCTCTACCTGGAGATGGCCAGCGGCTACGCCGGGGGGATCACCCCCCTGCTGGACGCCGACGGGAAGCCCATGAAGTGGGCCCCCAGGGAGGGCCAGGCATGAGGCTGGTCACCTGGAATGTCAACGGCCTGCGGGCCTGTCTGGGCAAGGGCTTTCTCGACTTCGCCGCCCGGGCGGACGCCGACGTGATCTGCCTGCAGGAGACCAAGCTCCAGCCCCACCAGATCGAGCTGGAGCTGCCCGGCTATGCCCTGTACTGGAACAGCGCGGAGAAGAAGGGCTATTCCGGCACCGCCGTCTTCACCCGGGTGGAGCCGCTGGAGGTCACCTGCGGCCTGGGCATCGACCGGCACGACCACGAGGGCAGGGTGATCACCGCGGAGTTTTCCGATTTCTACCTGGTGTGCTGCTACACCCCCAACGCCCAGGAGGGGCTGGCCCGCATCGACTACCGCATGGAGTGGGAGGACGACTTCCGGGACTATCTCATGGAGCTGGACAGGGTCAAGCCGGTGATTTTGTGCGGCGATCTCAACGTGGCCCATGAGGAGATCGACCTGAAAAACCCCAAGACCAACCGGGGCAGCGCCGGCTTCTCCGACCAGGAGCGGGGAAAGATGACCGCCCTGCTCTCCAGCGGCTTTACCGACACCTTCCGCGCCCTCTATCCGGACAAGACCGGGGCCTACACCTGGTGGAGCTACCGCTTCAACGCCCGGAAGAACAACGCCGGGTGGCGCATCGACTACTTCATCGTCTCCGACCGGCTCATGCCCCGGGTGGAGGATCAGATCATCCACAGCGAGGTCACCGGCAGCGACCACTGCCCCGTGGAGCTGGTGCTGCGGGATACCCCGTAGTGGGCCGGACACCTGGCCGGCCCACTGTCTGCCGGGGGGCCCCTCGCGGGGCGCGCCTGTGCTGCGCCGCCCAATGAAATACAGCGCCCCCGCGCCGGGATGGCTTGCCATCCGGCGCGGGGGCGTTCCGTTTAATCGCTGAGGTAGTAGGGCTTCATCAGGCTGGGCTGCTCGGTGGAGTCCTTCTGCCCGTTGGAGCGGAGCACCACCTCGGGGGGCCGGCCGGGCCGGCGGCCCTTGGAGCCCCGGTTTTTCTTCCGGCGGGGCTCCTCTTTGTGGAGGGGCTCGGCGGCGGGGGCGGCCTTTTTCTTGTTGGCCTTCTTGGACTGGCCCTGGGGCTGGACGGCCTCCGCCTTGGGGGCCTTGGCCGCCTGCTTGGGCGCCTTGGGCTTTTTGGGGGCCTGTGCGCGGGGCCGGGGGGCCAGCAGGCGGGCGGTGGCGTCCATGATCACGTCGCTGGCCAGGGGGTCGGGCTTGCGGAAGTCGGCAAAGTCCGGCTCCGGCGCGCTGGGCCGGACGGGGTTGGTGGCGGTCAGGGCCTCCTCCAGGGTGGCGCTGCTGCGCTTGCCCCGGTTCCGCCGCTTCTTGGCGGGGGTCTCCGCCAGAGGCTCGGCCTTGGGGGCCTCCGCCTCCATGAGCTTCTGGTTGGCCGCGGCCTTGCGCGCCTCAGCGGCGGCCTTGTTGGCCGCGTCCCGCTGGCGGCGGCGCTCTTTCGCGGCGGCCCGGGCCTCCGCGTCCTCCGGGTTCACCGCCCGGCCCTTCTTGTCCTTGGGGGCGGGCTCCAGAATCTCCATGGGCCAGGGGTGGTTCTCCACCACCGGTACGGCCCTGCCGATGAGCTTCTCGATGGCTTTCAGCTCCTCCTTCTCGTTGATGTCGCAGAAGGAGATGGCGGTGCCGCCGCGGCCCGCCCGGCCGGTGCGGCCGATGCGGTGGACGTAGGTCTCGGGCACGTCGGGCAGGTTGTAGTTGAACACGTGGGAGAGCTCCTCAATGTCCAGGCCCCGGGCGGCGATGTCGGTGGCCACCAGGGCCTGCACCCGGCCGGCCTTGAAGTCGGCCAGGGCCTGCTGCCGGGCGGTCTGGCTCTTGTTGCCGTGGATGGCGGCGGCGG
>NZ_JAHZDL010000061.1:0-15433 GCF_019422385.1 Flavonifractor sp. | reverse complement strand
GAGAAGGTGATGATGGGCTTGATGGACAGCATGGTGCCCGCCAGGGCGGTGATGCGGCCGATGCGGCCCCCCCGGCGCAGATACTCCAGGGTGTCCACCGAGAAGAAGGGGAAGGTGTTGTCCACCAGGTGGGGCACCCGCTCATGGATGAGCTTGTCCCAGCCCGTCCCGGCCTGGATCTCCTCCCACAGCTGGAGCACAATGATGCCGATGCCCAGGGAGCCGCTGCGGGAGTCGAACACGGCGATGTCCAGATCATCCCGCTGCTCGGCCTGCACCCGCACCAGGTTGCAGGTGCCCGACAGGCCGCCGGAGAGCATGACGGCGATCACCTTCTCATAGCCGTCGGCGCGGATCTGATCCAGGGTGTCGCTGAGCACGCCCCCCTCGGGCAGGGAGGTGCGGGGCAGCTCCCCCCGGCGGAGCCGGTCGTACACGTCCTGGGCAAAGATGTCCACCCCGTCGGAGAACTCCCCGTCGTCACAGCGGATTTTCAGCGGCACCACGTAGATGGGCTTGCCCTCCCGCATGGCAGGGGTCAGGTCGGCGGTGGAATCGGTGAGCAGCGCGATCTTTTCCGGATTTGACAAGGCAATCATCCTACTCTATAATTAGTACAAGAGCTGCATAACATCGTTATGTCACTATTATAACGGGCATCTGCCGCCGCGTCAAGGGGAGGAAGGCATAAAATGGATTATCGGGAGCGTCGGAAAGAACAGGCCCGCCAGACGGAGGCGGCCATCCTCCAGGCCGCCCTGGAGCTGGCCCGGGCCAACAGCTTCGACAAGGTGTCCGTCCGGGACATCTGCCAGCGGGCCGGCATCACCACCGGGGCCTTTTACCACCACTTCCGCTCCAAGGAGGATCTGCTCTCCCGAGGCTTCGCACCCCTGGATCGCCGCATGGAGGAGGCCCTGTCCGGCCACGGGGACGACACCCCGCCGGAGCGACTGTGGCGCATCCTGTCCACCTACGCCGCCTTCATCCAGGATCAGGGATGGGAGCTGGTGGCCCGCTACTATCAGCGGCGGCTGGACGCCCCCGATGACGCCTCCTCCATGGATCCCACCCGGTACACCCTGCGCTCCATGGTGGACTGCCTGCGGCAGGCGGAGGCGGAGGGGCTGCTCCTCCCCGGCTGGTCGGTGGAGTGGACGGCGGACTTCTTCTTCCGCCACTTCCGGGGCGTGGTGATCGACTGGGTGCTCCACCGGGGCTCCTACCCATTATTGCCCAAGCTGGAACAGGACTACGCCCTGTTCCGGGAGATTTTCCAGACCCGGTAACCCCCGATACGGTCAAAAACCTCCGGGCCGGCGCGGCCCGGAGGTTTTGTCGTTCTCATCCCTCCGTCAGGCGGCGGAGCGCCTCCTCCCGGGTGGGGACGAACCAGAAGTGCTCCCCCTGGTTGGACTCATAGATAAAGTCCCGGAGGGGCTTGCTGGTGTAGCGGGAAAAATCCCCGTAGACGGCCATCTTCACCTGGTAGTTGACGAACTTCTGGAGGATCTCCCCCGCCAGGCCGGTGCTGAGGATGAAAAAGTCCTCCGCCACCGCGGCCTTGTCCACCAGCAGGCGGTCGGCCCCCGCGGCATAGCGGGCCGTCATGGCCAGCTCCAGGGCGGACTGGGCGTCCGTGAGCACCGGCTCCGGCCCGGTCAGCTCCGCCACGGCGCATCCGCCCTGCCGGATATACGAAAGCTCCATTGGGCTTTCCTCCTCTCTGTGTAGGATTGGAACAGGATAGCACAGCTCCGCCGGTCTGTCAAATCTCCCGCGGACAGGCAAGTTTCCGCCGTCTGACGCATATGCCTCTTGGTGGAGGTGATGTGCCCATGTCCAGGCTGCTGTCCAGGGAGCGGATGCGGGATGCGATGCTGGGCCTGGCCCTGCTGTGCGCCACCCTGGCGCTGATGCTCTATCCTCAGCCCGCCATGGAGGCGGCCAGAAGCGGCCTGCGGCTGTGCTACAACGTGATCATCCCCTCCCTGTTCCCCTTCTTCGTCCTGTCCTCCCTGGTGGTGGAGCTGGGGCTGGCGGGGTATCTGGGGCGGCTGCTGGAGGGGCTGATGCGCCCCCTGTTCCGGGTGGGCGGGGCCTGCGCCTCCGCCGTGGCTCTGGGGTTCATCGGCGGCTACCCGGTGGGGGCCAAGACCGCCATCGGCCTCTATGAGAGCGGCCAATGCACCCGCACTGAGGCGGAGCGGCTGCTGGCCTTCTGCAACAACTCCGGCCCCGCCTTCATCCTGGGGGTGGTGGGAACCGGGGTGTTCGCCAGCAGCCGGGTGGGGGTGCTCCTCTACCTGGCCCACGCCGCCGCCTCCTGCTGCGTGGGGCTTCTGTTCCGCTTCTACCGCTCCGGGCCGGAGCGCCGGGGGACGGCGGCCCGTCCCCAGCCCCAGTTCCGCGCTCCCCGCCTCACCGCCGCCTTCACCGGCTCCATCAAAAACGCCTTCCTCTCCACCCTGAACATCTGCGCCTTCGTGGTCTTCTTCACGGTGGTGATCCAGCTGCTCATCCGCTCCGGCCTCCTGCCGGCTCTGGCGGGGCTGCTTGGCACCCTGCTCGCCCCCTTCGGCCTCACCCCGGAGTGGGCCCAGCGGCTGCTCACCGGCGCGCTGGAGCTGTCCACCGGTGTGACCACCCTCATGGGGGACGGCTCCCTCAGCGGGCGGCTGGTGGCCGCCGCCTTCATGCTGGGCTGGGCGGGCATCTCCGTCCACTGCCAGGTGCTCTCCTTTCTGGGGGGCAGCGGCCTGTCGGCGGGCACCTACCTGGCGGGCAAGCTGCTCCACGGCGGGCTGTCCGCCCTGTTCACCGCCGCCCTGGTGCGGCTGTTCCCCCTGGAGGCCCCGGTGTCCGACTACCTGGCCGAGCAGGTGGCGGGCATCGCCGGCATGGAATTCCACCGCACGCTGGTCATCTCCACCGTCTGCGCCTGGGTGCTCTTTCTGGCGTTTCTCTTCACCGCGGCCGCCGGAGTCCGAAAAGGGCTTGGCAAGGGCCGCCGCCCCGTGCTATAATAGTGTTTGCGGAAAGTGGAATTGAGAGAGGGTGGAGTCCATGCTGTTTCAAAAGGATATTGAGCCCCGCTGCGCCTACTGCCAGCGCGGCGCCCAGCTGGAGGACGACAAGATCCTCTGTGTCAAGAAGGGCGTGGTCTCCCCCGGCGGCAGCTGCCGCCGCTTCAAATACGACCCGCTGAAGCGGGTTCCCCCGCCGCCGGTGCTCCCCGACTTCAGCAAGCTGAAGGACGAGGATTTTTCCCTGTAGCCACATCAAAGCGCCCCCGTGCCCTTTTGGCACGGGGGCGCTTTTTTGTAAAGCAGGCGTCAGGAGGAGGCTTCCGTGATCTGCTCCGTGAGGGCCCCGATGCGGGCGTTGAGGGCGTCCACGTCCGGCGTGTCTACCGGGTCGTTGGTCAGGCCGTATTCCGCCTTGAGGGAGAGGATGCGCTTCACACTCTCGTCCAGGCGCTCCGGGGAGATGCGGCCGCTGTCCACCGCCTCCAGCAGGGCATCCCGGGCCGCCGTCAGGTTGTCCGCGCCGTGGCACACCAGCAGCAGGTCGCACCCGGCCTCCACCGCCAGCACGGCGGCCTCCCCCATGCCGTAAGTATTGGAGACGGCCCCCATGGTGAGATCGTCGGTGCACACCACCCCGTCAAAGCGCAGTTCTCCCCGGAGCAGCTCCGTGACCATGGTATAAGAGAGGGACGCAGGGCGGTCTGGATCCAGCTGAGGCATCAGAATGTGCCCCACCATGATAGCCGGTACGGCGCTGTCCGCCGCCATCCAGAAAGGGACGGCATCTCCGGACAGCCAGTCCTCCTTAGACTGGTCCACCACGGGGAGCTCCACATGGGAGTCGATGGAGGTACTTCCGTGGCCCGGGAAGTGCTTGCCCACGGCAATCACCCCGGTGTCAGCCAGTCCGCCGGCCACCCAGGCGGCGGCATTGGCCGCCCGGCTGGGATCGCCGCTGTAGGCCCGGTCGCCGATCACGGTGTTGTCCGGGTTGGACCACACGTCCATCACCGGGGCGAAATCCATGTTGAAGCCGAAGGCGGCGCACTCCGCTCCCAGTGTCTGCCCCAGCTGCTGGAGCAGGGAGGCATCATAGCGCTCCCCAAAGGTGTAGGCACTGGGCAGGTCGGCCACCTCCGGGGGCATCCGGTCCACCCGGCCCCCCTCCTGATCCACGCAGAGGAACAGGGGGGTGTAGTCCCCGTTGAGATCCTTCAGGCCGTTGGTGAGCTCCGCCAGCTGCCAGGCGCTCTCCACGTTGCGGCCGAAGAGGATCACGCCGCCCACCTGGTAGTCCTGGACGGCCTGTACCGCGTCCTGCCCCAGCTGGGTGCCCTCGATGCCCGCCACCAGCAGCTGGGAGACCTTCTGTTCCGTGGTCATGGTCGCCACCGCCTCCGCGATGGGGTCGGGGGTGGGGGTGGGCTCCGGCGTGGGCGTGGGGGACGGGGCGACCGCCGGCGTGGTCTCCGCCGCCGGGGTATCGGTGGGCTGGGCCGGCCGGGCGGCGCAACCGCCGGTCAGAACAAATACAACCAGCAATAGGCCCGCCAGAAGATTCCGTTTTGTCATCGCTTTTTCCGTCCTTTCCGCCCTTTGGGCACGTGCATGGCCCGGCGGTTGCCCCGGTGCTTCTCCCGCCGGGGCGGTCTGGGGGCCTCCTCCCTTTTCTCCCTGCGGGCGGCCCGGGGCGCCGGGTCCACGCCGGGGAGGGTGAAGTCAATCTGCCCGGTGGTGGGGTCGGCGGCGGCGCACACCACCTCCAGGGGGGAGCCGAAGGTGTAGGAGACGCCGCCCCCCTCGCTCACCAGGGTGAGGTGGCTCTCGTCGTACTGCCAGCCCTGGCCGGGCAGGGCCTCCACGGGCAGCAGGCCCTCCACACCGCTGGGCAGCATGACAAACAGGCCGAAGCGGGTGACGCCGGACACAGTGCCCGCAAAGGTCTCCCCCAGATGGCCGCGCATGAACTCCGCCATGTACCGCTTCTCGATCTCCCGCTCGGCGGTCTGGGCGGCGATCTCCCGCTGGGAGGACTGCACCGCCGCCTTCTGCACCGCCGCGGCCAGCTTCTTCTCCCGCTGGCCGGTCAGCTTCCCGTCCAACAGGGCAGTGAGGATGCGGTGAACCATGAGATCCGGATAGCGGCGGATGGGGGAGGTGAAGTGGCAGTAGTACTTGGCCCCCAGGCCGAAGTGGCCCAGGTTCTCCCCGTCGTACCGGGCTTTCATCAGGGCGCGGAGCACCATCATGGACACGGCGGCCTCCTCCGGCTTGCCCCTGGAAGCGTCCAGCAGCTTCTGGAGGGAGGGGCCGTCGGCCTCCTTCAGATCGTAGCCCAGGGGGGCCACCATGGTGCGCAGGGCCTCGGCCTTGTCGGGGGAGGGCTTCTCGTGGACCCGGTAGACGCAGGGCTTGTCCAGCCGGTTCAGGTGCTCCGCCACGCACTCGTTGGCCGCCAGCATGAAGGACTCGATCAGGGCCTCGCTGACCCCCTGGCTGTGCACCGCCACGTCCACCGGCGCGCCGCTCTCGTCGCAGATCACATAGCTCTCCTTGGTGTCCAGCTCCAGGGCGCCCCGCCGGCGCCGGCGGCCCTCCAGCACCTTGGACAGGGCGGCCATGTCCTCCAGCATGGGCAGGATGTGCCGGTACCGCTCCTGCAGGGCGGGGGCTTGCCCCCGCCGCTGGCCGTCCAGCAGAAGATTGCAGTCCTCGTAGGTCATCCGCTCGGTGGTGCGGATCACGCTCTTGGCGATGGTGTGGTCCACCACCTCCCCCTCCGGCGTCAGGGTCATGATGCAGGACAGGGCCAGCCGGTCCACCCGGGGGTTGAGGGAGCAGATGCCGTTGGACAGCTCCTTTGGCAGCATGGGCACCACCTGGTCGGCAAAGTACACCGACGTGCCCCGCTCCCAGGCCTCCAGATCCAGGGCGGAGCCCTGGGTGACGTAGTGGCTCACGTCGGCGATGTGCACCCCCAGCACCCAGCGGCCCCGGCCGTCCTTCTCCAGGCTCACCGCGTCGTCCAGATCCTTGGAAGAGGCTCCGTCGATGGTGATGATGATCTTGTCCCGGAGATCCAGCCGGCCGGCCAGGGCGGAGGACTCCACTTCCCGGGGGGCCGCCTGGGCCTCGTCCAGCACCGCATCGGGGAAGTCCCGGCTGATGTCGTTCTGATAGAGGATGGCGGCCACGGCGCTCTCCCGCTCCCCGGCGGGGCCGAACACCTCCCGCAGGGTGCCCATGGGGGGCAGCTTGGAACTGCCGAAGCTGGTCATGGCTACGGCGGCCCGATCCCCCGCCCGGACATTGCGGCGCTTGGTGAGCACCTGGATGGGGCCGGGCAGCTTGTCATTGTCCGGCTGGAGCCACAGCTCCCGGTTGTGCCTGGACAGGATGCCGGTAACCGTCTTGTTGGCCCGCCCGGTGACGGCGGTGACCCGGGCGGTGCGGCGGCGGCCCTCCCCCTCCTCCTCCAGGGGCTGTATGCGCACCTGGTCGCCGTGCCACGCGCCTCCGTCGGAGCGGGGCGGGATGAACCAGTCGTCCTCCCGGCTCTTTCCGTCCTCCGGCGTCACAAAGCCGAAGCCCCGGCTGGTGGCCTGATAGATGCCGGTGATCTCACCGGCCTGCTTGTCTCTCATATGCAGCATCCTTTCCGCAGTCTGTCTGTTTTCCCTATTGTACCACAAAAAAGTGTCCGGGCATACAAAAAGCGCCCTTCCGACCGGAAGGGCGCTTTCGTGTCTCGGGTTACAGCAGGCACATCACAAAGGTCAGGATCACAAAGCCGATGGCCACCCACTTGGTCATCTTGGCCAGCTTGGCGTCCCAGCTCTTGGCCTTGTTCTTGGCCATGAAGGTGTCGGCCACGCCGGCGATGGCGCCGGACAGGCCCGCGCTCTTACCGGACTGGAGCAGCACCACGGCGATCAGGAAAATGGCGGCGGCCACGTCAATAATGCTCAAAACCAGCTGAGGAATGCTCACGATACATCGTCCTTTCGGCCCCGTTAGGGCGGTTTGTGCTATTTTCGGGCGCAACAAAATTGCGCGTTTCTCAAACGTGATTATTATGATAGCACATTTCCCCGCCGATTTCAAGGACTTTTTGTAAGATGTCCAGTCGGTTTCCGTGGGTAGGCAGGTGTCGATTCGTGTCGAGCGATTTTACAGATAATTCTTGCTCTTTCTCTAGGTTTATAGTATAATTTGCACAAGATAATCCGGCACAATATAATGAAAATTTGAGGGTGATTCCGATGAGCCGCGCTTGAGCGTTTTTCCCTGTCCATACCAACCATGTGATCTATAACGGAGGTCAATGACGAAAAGATTTTTCTCTCTTTTGCTGTCTATGGCAATTCTGTTTACCGTCACGTGTCCGGCTTTTGCCGCCGGTTTGGATTCCGATCTTCAGGAAGAAACGGTCAGCTTGGGCAATGAATCAGTTGTGGTTCACTACCAAGTAAATGGAAAAATCTCTTATATCGAAGTTGGGTCGGACATCATTGAGGTAAGAGGCAATGAAGTCTATCTCAACGGAGAACTTATCGCTACTATCATAAGCGGATTTATAGGAGATGCTCCCGGAATGATTGAGCCACGAACTGGTTGGGTCTATACAGATTCGTGCCCATTTGGGGAAGCTAGTGATTATACTAGAGAATTAGATCCTAAATTCCACAATATCACATTTGAGAAGGCAATTATGGAACTTGGGAAGGAAGTTATTCTTTCTGTCCTCATTGCCGCTGTTGATACCTTTAAGACAGATCCTACAGGCGCATCACTTGGAGTTAACGTTTTCTTAGCAGTCGCTGATGATATTTATAACTGGGCCCATGATTACCCGCAGCGTACACAAGTATATGCCATTGAGCACATTTATGGACATAAAAACGGGATGGGTTATATTCACAAAAATAAGTTTATTTTTTATAGTGACCGAGACTGTACAGATAAAATTAGCGAGGCAATCGCATTTTCCTGGTGGGGTTGATGATTTACTGCCCGACTTATCTATTCTATGAGGAGCCCTGAAAAGGGGGGAGTCTGTGGAACAGGTAGATCAAGAAAAGCTGGATCTCATAGAAGATCATATGAACAGCTTAACGGGCGGAGAGTATGACGCAGACGCCGAATGGGAGGCCATCCTGTCCCATCCCTTCGGTATCGCCATCTTCCTCGGCATCTTTGCAGGGTGCCTGTCCCCATGCAGAAATCTGTCCGTCCGGCTGGCGGAAAAGCTCCGTCCGCCCCTCAGCCGGAGTGGGCATCCGTTGCTCTGGAAGTCCCTAACCTGGATTCCGTATCTGTTCATTATGGTTCTGGCGGCGGCGGTGGAGGACGTCTTCCTGGACGGCTCCAACGCCCGGTTCGCGGCCCTGCTGGTCATTGAGACCGTGGTTTGCAGCATATTTGTCGTTGCTCAGCGGGCGGTGTGGAGCGCTCTGACGCCGCCCGACGAAACCTCCGGCGACCCCTCCGACGATGAATAGTCCAACGGCCCGGGAGCCTCTGCTCCCGGGCCGTTCTGTGTCCCCGGTTCAGCCGCCCCGGGCCAGTCTCCGGCTGGCCCGGCAGGTGGCCAGGAAATACCCGCCGTACACCACCAGCAGCAGGAGGGCCGCCACGGCGCTGGAGGCGGCGGCGTCCACCTTCCCCACCTCGGCGATCACCTGGTTCACCGCCGTCATGCCCACCGCCGTGTGCACCAGCGCCAGGGCCAGGGGGAGGAAGAAGGAGAGGAACACCTGGATGTCCACCGACCGGGCCCGCATCTGCTCCGGCGCGCCCAGCTGGGCCAGAATCCGGTAGCGGGGGGCGTTGTCTGCGGCCTGGGTCAGCTGCTGGAGGGCCAGCACCGCCGCCGAGGCCAGCAGGAACACCACCCCCAGGTACAATCCCATGAACACCACCAGCACCTTGGTGCCCAGCAGCTCCAGCCAGGTCTCCAGCCGGGTGGTGCAGCTGTAGGAGCCCAGCTCGCCCAGGGTGGATACCGCCTCCTGGAACCGCGTCTCCGCCGCATTTTTGTCCCCGGCGTAGTCGGCCAGGAAGTACCAGTAGTTGACATAGGCCCCCTGGGCCTCGCCGTCGGGCCGGACGTTCAGGCCCTCCCGCGTCAGGAAGGTGTCCGCCGCCTCCTGGCCCCAGCGGCCGGCAAAGGCGTCATAGACCGACTGGGTAATGGCCTGCCCAGCCTCCGAGCGAAACACCGGGAAGGAGAGATGGAAAGAGCAGTCGGTCTCCGGATCGAAGCCCCCCTCCGCCAGCAGGGCGGGTAGGTCTGTCGGCTCCTCCCCGGCGGGGTAGAACACCAGATTGGCGTCCTGGGGGAGCTCCTCCTCCGCCATCTGCTCCACCGTGTTGTTGAGGCCCACCGCGCTGGCGGTGATGCCGATGGCCAGCAGCAGCATGAGGCAGATCACCGTCATGGAGCGGTAGGTGGTGTTGATGCGGGCGTTGAACTGCCGCAGGACGAACATGTTGAGGTTTTTATAGTAGAGCTTCTTCCGGCTCCGGCACACCCGCAGCAGGAAGCCGGACAGGGAGCGGAAGAACAGCAGGGTGCTCAAACTGCCCAGGCCGATCATCACCCAGAACAGGGCGTCCACCCGCAGGATGCCCCGGGTGAGGAGCATGGCGTAGGCGACGACCAGCAGAGCCGCCCCGGCCAGGAAGAGAACCACCGACAACCCCAGGCTCTGGCTCTTCAGCTCCTGGTTCACCCGCTGGGCCTGCATCAGATCGATGAGCCTGCATCGGGAGACGGCGAAGGCGTGGTAGGCCATCACCAGCAGGAAGATAGCGGCGAAGGCCAGGGCGGTCTTGCCCAGGGAGGACAGGGAGACGGAGAAGGTGAACATGGTCATGGGCACGGCGAACAGCCCGGCGGTGAATGCGGACAGGCCCCAGGCCGCCAGCACCCCCAGCCCCAGGCCCACCAGCAGGGCCAGCAGGCCCATGCCCGCCGTCTCCAGCAGCAGGAGCCGGGCCACCTGGCCCCGCCCCATGCCCAGCAGCAGATAGGTGCCCAGCTCCTTCTTCCGCCGGCGGATGAGGAAGCCGGAGGCGTAGAGGATCAAAAAGGCCAGCACCACCCACACAAAGACGGAGAGCATGCCCACCAGCTCCCGGATGGCCTGGGCGGTGGGGGCGGTGGGCCCGCTGCCCAGGTACTGGAACACCGCCTGGGTCTCCAGGGCGTTGAACACATAGAACAGGCACACGGCGAACACGATGGTGAGGAACCACACCCCGTAGTCCTTCACGCTGCGGCCCACGTTTTTGGCGGCCAGCTTAGAGAACATCGCTCTGGTCACCTCCCAGCGCGGTCACCACGCCGATGATCTCCCGGAAGAAGTCCCGCCGGCTCCTGCTCCCCCGCTCCAGCTGGGAGAAGATCGCCCCGTCCTGGAGGAAGAGGATGCGGTGGCAGTAGCTGGCGGTGAAGGCGTCGTGGGTCACCATGAGGATGGTGGCCGCCCGCTGCCGGTTGAGCACCTCGAACCGGTCCAGCAGCAGCTTGGCCGACTTGGAGTCCAGGGCGCCGGTGGGCTCGTCGGCCAGCACCAGGGCCGGGTCGGTGATGATGGCCCGGGCCGCCGCCGTCCGCTGCCGCTGGCCGCCGGAGAGCTGGTAGGGGTACTGGTTCAGGCAGTCCGCCAGGCCCAGCAGCTCCGCCGTCTCCCGCACCCGCCCCTCAATCTCCCCCGGCGGGGTCTTGCGGATGGTGAGGGCCAGGGCGATGTTCTCAAAGGCGGTGAGGGTGTCCAGCAGGTTGCAGTCCTGGAACACAAAGCCCAGCCGCTCCCGGCGGAAGCGGGTCAGCTCCCTGGACTTCATGGCGGTCACGTCCCGGCCCTCCACCCGGATATGCCCCGCTGTGGGGGTGTCGATGGTGGCCACGCAGTTGAGCAGGGTGCTCTTGCCGCTGCCCGACGCGCCCATGACGCCCACAAACTCCCCCTTTGCCACCGTGAAGCTCACGTCGTCCACCGCCCGGGTGACGCTGCCCCGCTTTCCATAGTCCCGGCGGAGATGCTCCACCGCTAAAATCGTCTCCATGGTACGACCTCCTCATCTTGGTTGGGAAAAGCATACCAGAGAGATCTTAAAAAAAGCTAAATGCCCCCTTACACTTTTGTGAAGGCTTTCCGTCAGGTTTTGGACGGGAATTTTCCCATCTGCTCTTGATTTATTTTTTAGATGCTTTATAATGGTCTCTGCCACCCCCTACCTTTCACAGGTGGACGCATTACACTATGAAAACAGGAGGATTTTCCCATGAACGTAATTGATACCAAGAACGCTCCCGGCGCCATCGGCCCCTACTCCCAGGCCTACGAGGCCAACGGCTTTGTAATCACCTCCGGCCAGCTGCCGGTGAACCCCGCCGACGGCACCATCCCCGAGGGCATCGCCGCCCAGGCCGAGTGGAGCTGCAAGAACGTGGGCGCCATTCTGGAGGCCGCCGGCTCCGGTCTGGACAAGGTGGTCAAGACCACCTGCTTCCTGGCCGACATCGCCGACTTCGCCGCCTTCAACGAGGTGTACGGCAAGTTCTTCACCTCCAAGCCCGCCCGCTCCTGCTTCGCCGTGAAGGATCTGCCCAAGGGCGCCCTGTGCGAGATCGAGGCCATCGCCGTCAAGTAATTTCCCCCATGAACCATGCAAAGGCCGCGGAGTCTTCTCCGCGGCCTTTGTCTGTTCTGCACAAAAAACGCCTCGGTTTTTTTCCGCCCGGTTTCGCTTTTCCACTTGCATCCCCTGCCCAAAAGGTTTATAGTTTGGTTAGCAGAAAATATATTAGTGCTAAAAACTTTTTGTGAGGTAATGGGAATGAACACCAAGCCCACCGGCCAGACCGACGTCGTCTTTCAGTGGCAGGGGATTCCCCAGCCCGGTCAGCTCGTCCCCCTGGGTCTTCAGCATGTGGTGGCCGCCGTGGTGGGGATCATCACCCCCGCCATGCTCATCGCCGACGTGTGCGGCATCACCGGCAGCGACCGCACCCTCATGATCCAGGTGTCGCTGCTCCTCACCGCCCTGGCCACCCTGCTCCAGCTCTTCCCCCTCGTCCGGCGCATCGGCGCCGGGCTGCCCGTCATCATGGGCATCAGCTTTGCCTACATCCCCACCCTTCAGGCCATTGGCGGCCAGTTCGGCTTGCCCACCATCCTGGGGGCGGAGATTGTGGGCGGTGTGGTGGCCATCGTGTTCGGCCTGTTCGTCAAGTGGATCCGCCCTCTGTTTCCACCCCTGGTGACGGGCACGGTGATCTTCACCATCGGCCTGTCCCTCTACCCCACCGCCGTGCGCTACATGGCCGGCGGCAGCGGAAGCGAGTGGTTCGGCACGCCCAGGAGCTGGCTGGTGGCCCTGGTCACCCTGGCGGTGGTGGTGTTCCTCAACAACTTCACCAAGGGCATCCTCAAGCTGGCCTCCATCCTCATCGGCATGATTGTGGGCTATCTCCTGTCCCTCTGCCTGGGCATGGTGGATCTGTCCGGCGTGGGCGGCTCGGCCTGGTTCGCCCTGCCCGAGTTCATGCCCTTTGAGATCAAGTTCGTCCCCGCCGCCTGCGTGTCCCTGGGCATCGTGTACGTGGTCAACGCGGTGCAGACCATCGGCGATCTGTCCTCCACCACCATGGGCGGCATGGATCGGATGCCCACCGACAGGGAGCTGTCCGGCGGCATCATCGGCCAGGGGATCATGAGCATCCTGGGGGCCTTCTTCGGCGGCCTGCCCGCCGCCACCTACAGTCAGAATGTGGGCATCGTCACCGTCAACAAGGTCATCAACCGGGCGGTGTTCGCCCTGGCGGCGGTGATCCTGCTGGTGGCGGGGCTCATGCCCAAATTCGCCTCCCTGCTCACCACCATCCCCCAGTGCGTCATCGGCGGCGCCACCATCTCCGTGTTCGCCACCATCACCATGACCGGCATCCGCATGATCACCGAGGGGGGCTTCACCCCCCGCAAGAGCGCGGTGGTGGGCCTGGCCGTGGCCCTGGGCGTGGGCATTACCCAGGTGTCCGGCTGCCTGTCCGGCGCGGGCTTCCCCGCGTGGGTCAACACCGTGTTCGGCTCCTCCTCCGTGGTGGTCTCCACCCTGGCAGCCATCCTGCTCAACCTGATCCTCCCCAGAGAGAAGGAAGACAAGGCGTAAAAAGAGCCCGGCCGCCTGCACGGCCGGGCTCTTTTGGTCTACTCCTTTGCCTCGTCGATGTAGCTGTACAGGGTGTACTTGGAGATGCCGAAGTACTTGCACACCTTGTCGCCGCTCTTGGTGATGAGGAAGGCCCCTGTCTCATTGAGGAACTGGATGGCCTTCACCTTGTCCTCCTTGTTCATCAGGGCCACCGGCTTGCCCACCAGCTTGACGCTCTGCTCAATGAGCTCGTCCAGCAGGTCGGACACGTTGCGGGAGATGGCCTCCGGCTCCTTGCTCTCCTGCTCGGTGGCGGTGAACTGCTTGAGCTGGTTCTCCATGGCCATCATCAGGGTGATGTCGTAATTGATGCCGAAGATGCCGATGGGCACCCCGTCGTCCCCCCGGATGTAGAGGGTGGTGGACTTGAGGATCTTCCCGTCCCTGGTGCGGGTCAGATAGCACAGGTGATCCTTCAGCTGGGCCGGGTCGCCCCGCAGGGCCTCCAGCACCACGTGGGAGGGGCCGTCCCCCACCTTGCGGCCGGTGACGTGGCCGTTCTCGATGGCCACAATGGAGCTCTCCGGATCGTTGGAGGCCAGGTCGTGAACCACCACCTCACAGTTGGGGCCGAACTGGCCGGCGATCCCGCGGGCCAGCTGGAACAGAAATTGCAGTGTGGACGCGTCGGGCATGTGCCCCACCTCTTTCCTCGGGTTTTGGTGCTACTATTGTATCACGAAGGAGAAATTTTGCAAGAAAAATTATGTAAGCTAAAAATTTTTTAGTTTTTCCAACAAAATCTCTTGCAAGTTGTGCGTTCTTGTGATATGATACAGAAAGAAAGCGGATAAATCTGTACACAGTACACAAAAACAAGTTGATCATTGGTTGAGCTGCAACGGAGTGCTTCGCGCACGGGCTGAATGGACATGGATTCGGCGGAGGGGCAGCGATGCCGGCCGCCGGAGGTGTCCATTCGTAAGAATGGGCACTTTGTTTTTGTAATCAAAAAAGGAGGAATTGTCATGCTGCTGGTCGGCAACGGAAAGGTCATCACCCGGGATGAGGCGCTCCCCTATCTGGAGGACGGGGCGGTGCTGCTGGACGGCGAGGCGGTCAGGGAGGTGGGCCCCCTGGCCGAGCTGAAGGCCAAATACCCCGGCGCGGAGTTTGTGGATGCCAGGGGGGGCGTGATCATGCCCGGCCTGATCAACGTCCATACCCACATCTACTCCGGCCTGGCCCGGGGTCTGTCCATCGACGGCTTCAACCCCACCAACTTCTTTGAGGTGCTGGACGGCCAGTGGTGGTACATCGACCGGCACCTGACCCTGGACGGCACCCGGGCCAGCGCCTACGCCACCGTGCTGGACTGCATCCGGGACGGCGTCACCACCATCTTCGACCACCACGCCTCCTTCTGCGAGATCCCCGGCTCCCTGTTCGCCATCCAGGACGTGTGCCGGGAGCTGGGCATCCGGGCCAACCTGTGCTACGAGGTCAGCGAGCGGGACGGCGAGGAGAAGTGCCGCCAGGCCATCCGGGAGAACGCCGACTTCGCCCGCTGGGCCAAGGAGCAGGACGACGACATGATCAAGGCCATGTTCGGCGGCCACGCTCTGTTCACCATCTCCGACAAGACCTTTGAGGAGATGGTCAAGGCCAACGACGGCATGACCGGCTTCCACATCCACGTGTCCGAGGGCATGAACGACGTGTACGACTCCCTGCGCAACTACGGCTGCCGCCCGGTGAATCGGCTGCTCTACAACGGCATCCTGGGGGAAAAGACCATGCTGGGCCACTGCATCCACCTCTCTCCCGCCGAGATGGACATCGTCAGGGAGACAAACACCATGGTGTGCCACAACCCGGAGTCCAACATGGGCAACGCGGTGGGCTGCGCCCCGGTGCTCCAGATGTATCAGAAGGGCATCCTCATCGGCCTGGGCACCGACGCCTACACCCACGACATGCTGGAGAGCCTGAAGGTGCTCCTGCCCATGCAGCGGCACAACACCTGCCAGCCCAACGTGGGCTGGTGTGAGGCCACCGGCATGCTGTTCCAGAACAACGCCAGGATCTGCGCCCGGTACTTCCAAAAACCCCTGGGCGTCCTCAAGCCCGGCGCCGCCGCCGACGTGATCGTCATGGACTACAAGCCCTTCACCCCCTTCTCCGCCGACAACATCGACGGCCACATGCTCTTCGGCATGATGGGCAAGAACTGCCGCACCACC
>NZ_JAHZDL010000060.1:0-15687 GCF_019422385.1 Flavonifractor sp. | reverse complement strand
TTATCGCCATAGGCTTTTTTGTACCACTCGCCTAGCGAGTGGTTTTGGGATACAATAAAAGGGCGGCGGCACAACCGCCGCCGCCCTCTGTGCGCCTTCGCTTATTCCGCGCCGCCCGCGTTCTCCGCGTCTTCACCCCAGCTGCAGTCCAGGATGATGCCGTTGGTCAGTTCAAACTTGTCGGTCTTGACCGTGTGGATCTTCCCCACCCGCACCTCCTGGGTGCCGATCTCGGTGGTGATGGAGTTGACCACGTTGCATTCGATGGTAAAAATCAGATCCAGTTTCCCTTCATTCACAGGGATCTCCAGTGTGCCGTCGGCGGTGTTCACAGTGGCGGTATGCACACGGCCCTCCACCGGCGTCACGCCGGTGACATAGCCGTCCAGCAGCTCGCCGGAGGCCATCAGCTGGCCGGGGATGTATTTCTGGATGTTCTCATAGACCTCCGGTTCCACCCCCTCCACCAGCACGGTATACCGCACCGGGGTCTTGTTGGGGTTGATGGCGCTGTTTCCGTTGCCGCCGCCCAAAAACTTCATGCCCACGACCACCGCGGCAATCACGATCACCAGGATCACGATCAGATCCACAATATTGATCTTACCAAACAGTCTTCCCTTTTCGTCGATCATCTTTTGCAGCCTCCGAGGTTGTAAATTGTCTGTAGAGTTGGTACAATGATCTTTACTGATACTTGGATATTGTACCATACATCCATACCAGGAAACAAGTCTTTTCTTTCCCTGGAGGTTTTTCTATGAAAGTCATCCATCTGATCTCCGGCGGGGACAGCGGCGGAGCCAAGACCCATGTCCACTCCCTGCTCCAGAACCTCACCCGCACCATTGACGTGACCATGGTGTGCTTCATGGAGGGCCCCTTCGCCCAGGAGGCCCGGGAGCTGGGGATCCGCACCGTGGTGCTCCCCGGGCGCAACCTGCTGCGCACCTACCGCACCCTCAAGCGGATGATCCGGGAGGAGGGCTATGAGATCATCCACTGCCACGGCGCCCGGGGCAACATGATGGGGGCCCTGCTGCGGCGCTCCACCGGGGTACCGGTGGTCACCACCGTCCACTCCGACTGGCGCCTGGACTACCTGGGCCGCCCCTTCTCCCACCTCACCTACGGCACCATCAACACCATCGCCCTGCGGCTGCTGGACTACCGCATCGGCGTGTCCGACGCCATGACCAACCTGCTCATCAGCCGGGGCTTTGACCCGGACAAGCTGTTTACCATCTACAACGGCATTGACTTTACCCCCCGCACTCCCGCCCTGGGCCGGGAGGAATACTGGAGGAGCGTGGGGCTCCAGGCCGACGGGGACAGCGTGGTGGTGGGCATCACTGCCCGGCTCAACCCGATCAAGGACATCAGCACCCTGGTACGTGGCTTCGCCATCGCCCACCGGAGCTGTCCCAACCTGCGGCTGCTCATCGCCGGCGACGGGGAGCAGATGGACATGCTGAAAAAGCTCTCCGTGGAGCTGGGGGTGGAACAGCAGGTGTGCTTCGCCGGCTGGGTCACCGACACCGACAGCTTCTACCACGCCATCGACATCAACACCCTCACCTCCCTGTCCGAGACCTTCCCCTACTCCCTCACCGAGGGGGCCCGGGCCCACCTGCCCACGGTGGCCAGCCGGGTGGGCGGCGTGCCCTACCTCATCGAGCACGGCGTCCACGGTCTGCTCTTCGAGGCGGGGGACGCGGAGGGCCTGGCCCGGCACCTGGTGACCCTGGCCCAGGATCCCACTCTGCGGGAGCACCTGGGGGAGCGGCTCTATCAGCGGGCCAAGGCCGACTTCTCCCTGGAGAGCACCCTGGAGCGGCAGCTGACCATCTACCGCACCATTCTCCGCCGCCAGGAGCGGAAGAAAAACCTCAGGGGCCGCCGGGACGGGGCCCTGGTGTGCGGCGCCTACGGCCGGGGCAACGCCGGCGACGACGCCATCCTGGAGGCCATTGTCACCGAGCTGCGGCAGATCGACCCGGATCTGCCCATCTGGGTGCTCTCCCGCAACCCGGACGACACCCGCCTCACCTACCGGGTCAACTCCATCTACACCTTCGCCTTCCCCCGCTTCCTGCGGCGGATGGGCAAAACCCGGCTCTACATCAACGGCGGCGGCTCCCTGATGCAGGACGTGACCAGCCACCGCTCCCTGTGGTTCTACCTGTTCACCATCTCGGCGGCCAAGCGTCTGGGCTGCCAGGTGATGATGTACGGCTGCGGCATCGGGCCCATCCACTCCCCCGCCAACCGCCGCCGGGCGGCCAAGGTGCTCCAGAAGAGCGTGGATGCCATCACCCTGCGGGACACCCACTCCAGGGAGGAGCTGGAGGATATGGGGGTGACAAACCCGAAGATTATTCTCTCCGCCGACCCCACGGTGATCCTCCCCGCCGCCCCGGAGCAGGTGGTGGACGGCATCCTGGAGAGCCAGGGCATCGACCCCAGGGGCCGGTACATCGGCTTCGCCCTGCGGCCCTGGCCCGGCTTTGAGCAGAAGGCCGCCGTCTTCGGCGCGGCGGCGGACTACGCCTATGAGAAATACGGCCTCACCCCCGTGTTCCTGCCCATCGAGCGGCGGCTGGACGTGGGGGCCGCCAAGCTGGCCGCCCAGCACATGAAGGCCCCCCACTACATCCTGGATCAGACCGGCAGCTCCGCCCACACCATCGGCCTGTTCGCCCGGATGCAGGTGGTGGTGTCCATGCGCCTGCACGCCCTGGTGTTCGCCGCCGGCCAGGGGGTGCCCCTGGTGGGCGTGGTGTACGACCAGAAGATCAGCTCCTTCCTGTCCTACATCGGCCAGGATCTCTACACCGATCTGAGCGCCGTCACCAAAGAGGCCCTGTGCGCCCACATCGACGCGGCCTGCGCCCGTATCGGGGACGAGGCGTTCCTGTCCGGCGGCGTGGAGCGGCTGCGCCAGGTGGAGGAGCGCAACAGTGAGACCGCCCGGGCCCTGCTGGAGAGGTGACGGCGGTGCGACAGATCCTCTGCCTGTCCTCTGACCCGTGGCGGGCGGTGCCCACCCGCACCCAGCAGCTGATGATCCGCCTGAAGGACGCCCAGGTGCTCTTCTTCGAGCCTCCGGGCCGCCGGAAGCGGCAGCCCGACCGCCAGATGCGCCCCGGCCTGACCGTGTGCACCCTCCCGCCTCTGCCCGAGGTAGCGCCCCGCCACGCCCTGCTCCACCGGCAGCGGTGGCGCTGGCTGGCCCGGTTCATCCTCCGCCAGATGGAGCGCCACCGGTTCAAGGAGCCCCTGCTGTGGTGCACCGATCCGGAGCAGATCCACCTGCTGGAGCGGCTGCCCCACCAGGGGCTTGTGTACGACTGCGACCGGGACTGGTTCGACCTGCCCCTCCGGTGGGAGAGCGATCTGGCCCTGGCCGCCGACGTGGTGTTCGCCGCCTCGCCGGGGCTGGTGGACCACCTGTCCCCCTGCAACGACAACATCGCCCTGCTGCCCAACGGGGTCAACTTCCCCATGTTCACCCGCACCCCCGCCGAGTGCCCGCCGGAGTTGCGGGGGCTTACCGGCCCGGTGCTGGGGTACGTGGGTACCATCTGGCCCGATCTGGACCTCTCCCCCGCCCTTCGCGCCGCCCGGGCCATGCCGGACGCCTCCTTCCTCTTTCTGGGCCGGCGGAGGGACAACCCTGCCGCCGACGCGCTGGAGCGTCTGCCCAACGTGCGCTTTCTGGGCGCCCGCCGGCCGGTGGAGGTGCCCGACTACCTGGCCCGGTTCGACGTGTGCCTGGACTTTCTCCGGCTGGACAACCTGAAAAACGACATTCTCTCCCCCCGTCTCTATGAGTATCTGGCTACCGGCCTCCCCATTGTCACCCTCCTGCCCCCCGACCAGGTGGAGCCCTTCCCCGACGTGGTCTACACCGCCCACACGGACGAGGAGTTCGCCCGGCTGTGCCGCCGGGCTCTGGAGGAGACCGGCAGCTGGGCCAGGGAGCGCCGACGGGAACACGCCCGGCAGGCCGCTTGGTCTGTCCGGGCCGGGCAGGTGATCCGGATCCTGCGCACCATCGGGCTGTATTAACGGCGGCGGGCGATTCATACCGCACCTCCTGTCCCCGTAGAATGGGGACAGGAGGTGTTTGCTTGTCTCTCTCTGCTCTTTTTTCCCAGGCCAGCCAAAATCCTGTGCTGTCCCTCACCTGCGCCCTGGTGCTGGCGGTGGTGCTGGTCAACGGCTGGACGGATGCACCCAACGCCATCGCCGCGGCGGTGGGCGCCGGCGCTCTGTCCTTCCGCCGGGCAGCCCTGCTGGCGGCGGCGTGCAACCTGCTGGGTGCCCTGGTGATGACGGCGGTAAACGCCTCGGTGGCGGAAACGCTGTATGACATGGCGGACTTCGGTTCGTCGCCGGCGGATGCCCTCCCCGCCCTGTGCGCGGCCCTGTGCGCCATTGTGGTGTGGGCGGCGGCAGCGTGGCGGTTCGGCGTGCCCACCAGCGAGAGCCACGCCCTGGCGGCGGGGCTGTCCGGCGCGGCCCTGGCCCTGCCCGGAGGACTCTCCAACCTGCGGCCCGGGCCCTGGGGAAGGATCCTGCTGGGGCTGGCGGGCTCCCTGCTGCTGGGGTGGCTGGCCGGGGCGGCATGCCGCCGCCTGGCGGGGCGCCTGCGCCCCTCCCCCGCCCTGTGCCGCCGGGGGCAGATCGCCGGGGCGGCGGTTATGGCCTTCCTCCACGGGGCCCAGGACGGGCAGAAGTTTTTGGGGGTCTTTCTCCTGGCCGCCTCTCTGGCTGGGGGGCATACGGCGGGCTTTGCGCCGGAGCCGGGGCTCACCCTCCTCTGCGCCGCCGTCATGGCACTGGGTACCGCCCTGGGGGGCCGCAGGATTGTGGACACGGTAGGCCGGGACATGGTGCGCCTGGGGCCGGCGGAGGGGCTGGCCGCCGATCTGGGGGGCGGGCTCTGCCTGCTCTTCTGCACGCTGGCGGGCCTGCCGGTGAGCACCACCCACGCCAAGACCGCCGCCATCCTGGGGGCCGGGGCGGGCGGCGGGGTAAACCGGGCGGTGGCAGGGCGGATTGTCCGAACCTGGCTGTGGACTTTCCCCGGCTGCGGCCTGCTGGGATTTTTGCTCGCTTCCCTCTTCCGCTCCTCCCCCTTCTGTGGTATCATATAGCCCGTCCAACGGAACTATCCCACAGGAGGCACCAATGACATGTATCCCTATCAGACCGTGATTTTCGACCTGGACGGCACCCTGCTGGACACCCTCCAGGATCTGGCCGACAGCACCAACTACGCCCTGTCCGTCCACCGCATGCCCGCCCGCACCCTGGAGGAGGTGCGCACCTTTGTGGGCAACGGGGTGGGGCGGCTGATCCACCTGGCGGTGCCCGAGGGCACCCCGGCGGAGGAGGAGGCCGCCTGTCTGGCCGACTTCCGGGCCCACTATCTGCTGAACATGGAGAACAAGACCGCCCCCTATCCCGGCGTTCCGGCACTGCTGGAGCACCTCCAGGCCGCGGGCATCCGCACCGCCGTGGTGTCCAACAAGTTCGACGGGGCGGTGAAGGGGCTGTGCCAGAACTACTTCGGCGACCGGCTCCCCGTGGCCATCGGCGAGTCCCAGGGTGTGGCCCGCAAGCCCGCCCCGGACACGGTGTTCCGCGCCCTGGCGGAGCTGGAGGCAGAGCCGGCGGGGGCGGTGTACGTGGGCGACTCCGACGTGGACATCGCCACCGCCCAAAACGCCGGCCTGCCCTGCATCTCGGTGAGCTGGGGCTTCCGGGACGCCGGGTTCCTGTCGGCCCACGGCGCCCGGCAGATTGTGGGCAGCCCGGCGGAGCTGGAGGCCCTGCTCCTCTCCCCCGCCGCCGTTTCCCAATAAGCCCGAGCACAGAGCAGCGCCCGCCGGGATTCCGGCGGGCGCTGCTTGTTTCTATATCTGTATCTGATTGAATCAGCCCAGAACCTTCTCCAGCTCCAGAGTGACGGTGCCGTCCTCCAGGACAAAGCAGGGGATGCCCAGGGAGCCCCTGGCCTTGGGGCCGTCAAACACGGGGCTGCTCTCCCGCAGGGCCAGATAGGCCTTGAGGTCGGACAGGCTGGCGGACAGGTTCTTGAAGTCAATGTCCGCCTTGGCCTCCACCAGGCGATTCAAGGCATACAGGGTATCGGGGCACAGATGGCTGCCGATTACAGTGACTTTCATGAAACAATACCTCCTTACGGGATTGATGCCGGGCGCGTCAGGAACGGATTACTCCTGGCTCTGCCCCTTCTTGGCGGCCACAGCCTTGACCAGCCAGTCCTTGCCCTCCACCAGGCGGGTGACCATCATGGAGGCAATGGTGTCGCCAGAGGAGTTCAGGCAGGTGGCGGCGGGGTCAAAGATGAAGCCCAGGGTGGCAATGATGGGGAAAGCCTCGGCGGGGAAGTTGAACATGCTGACGATGAGCATCTCGCCCACCAGGCCGCCGCCGGGGGCTCCGGAGAGCACGAAGGCGGACAGGATGGCCACCACGATGGCCATGGCGTAGGTGCCCGCGCCGGTGAAGTCCATGCCGAAGATGCCGTAGAGGAAGGCGATCTTCACGATGGAGCTGAGGACGGAGCCGTCCATGTGCATGGTGCAGCCCATGGGCAGCACCAGATCGCTGACGTCCTTGGGCACGCCGATGTTGTCACAGGCTTCCTTGTTCACGGGGATGGTGGCGGCGGAGGACTGGGTGGCGAAGGCGGTGATGGCGGGCGGGAAGATGTTCTTGATCATCCGCTTCACGCCCAGCTTGCCGCCGGCCAGGAAGGCGTACAGGGGGAAGAAAATAACGCCGTACAGCAGGCACAGGGGGTAGTAGACCAGCATGGAGCGGCCGTAGTCGCCCACGATCTCCGGGCCGTAGGTGGCCACCAGATTGGCGAAGTAGGCGCCCAGGCCGATGGGGGCGATGAACATGATGACGCCCACGAACTTCATGATGATGTCGTTCAGGTTCATGAGCAGCTTGCCCATGGGGCTCTCGTCGCCGCCGCAGGCGGACACACAGAAGCCGAAGATGATGGCAAAGATGATCAGGGGCAGCATGTTGGACTTATCCCACAGATCGGAGAAGTCGGACACGGTCAGGGTGCTGACCAGCAGCTCGCCGGCGCTCTGGGCCTCGCCGGCCTCGCCGGCCGTCAGCTGGATGGAGGTGCCGGCGGAAGGGCTGAACAGGTTCACCCACAGCAGCACACAGGCCGCGGCGATCAGGCCGGTGAAGATGAAAGTGCCGATGGTGGAGCCCAGGATCTTGCCCAGCCGCTTCATGTTGGCCATGCTGCCAACCGCGGAGGCGATGGACACGAACACCAGGGGAACCACGATGGTGAACAGCAGGTTCAGGAAGATGTCGCCGATGGGCTTGATGGTGGTGCCCACGGCGGGGGCAAAGGCCCCGATGACGGCGCCGATGATGATGCCGCCCAGGATCAGGATCAGGCTTCCGTACTGCTGCCAGAAGCTCTTCTTTTGAATGGTTGCCATAAAAGGCTCCTCCTCATTTTACCAATCTCTTTTCAAATGGTCACAGGGACTTGACCGCCGCCTCCAGCTGCTTCATGGCCTGCTCCAGCACGCTGCGGGGGCAGGCGGCGTTGAGCCGCATGTAGCCGCTCAGGCTGCGGCCGAAGGTGTAGCCCTCGTTGAGGCCCAGCTTGGCCTTCTCGATCATGAAGCGGCGCAGCGCCTCGTTGTCCAGGCCCAGCTCCCGGCAGTCCAGCCACATCAGGTAGGTGGCGTCGGGGGCGTAGGTCTTGATCTGGGGGATGTGCTCCCTGCAGTAGTTGACCACGAAGTCGAAGTTGTCGGACAGATAGGCCAGCAGCTGCTCCAGCCACTCCTCGCCCTCGTTGAAGGCGGCCTGCATGGCGGTGAGGGAGAAGGCGTTGTTGCGGTGGATGTCCATGCACTGCCAGTAGTGGTCAAAGACCTGCTTCATGTGGGCGTTGGGGAACACCGCGGTGGAGGCCTGCAGGCCCGCCAGGTTGAAGGTCTTGGTGCCGGAGATGCCGGTGACCACGTACCGGGCGGCCTCGGGGGACACGGTGGCGGTGGGGGTGTGCTTCTTGCCGTGGAAGATCAGGTCGGAGTGGATCTCGTCGGAGAACAGAACCACATGGTGCTTCATGCACAGCTCCACCATGCGGCGCAGCTCCTCGGGCGTCCAGACAATGCCCAGGGGGTTGTGGGGGTTGCACAGCAGGAACAGGTCGGCCTCCTCCAGCTTGGCCTCAAAGTCGGCCCAGTCCATCTCCCACTTGCCGTCCTTCTCAATAAACTGGTTCTCCAGTACCCTGCGGTTCCACGCCTCGGTCATGTCGTAGAACTCGGAGTACACCGGGGTCTGGATGAGCACGCTGCCCCCCTCGGGAGTGAACAGCTTCACCATGGCGCTGATGGTCTGCACCACGCCCAGGCTGAAGCTCATCAGGCTCTGGTCGATGTCCCAGCCGTTGCGGCGCTTCTGCCAGCCCCGGATGGCCTCAAAATAGGAGTCCGGGCGGCTGGTGTAGCCCCAGATGCCCTCCTGGGCCCGCTTGCCCAGGGCGTCAATGATGGGCTGGGCGGTCTTGAAGTCCATGTCGGCGATCCACAGGGGGATGACGTCATCGGTGCCGAATTTCTTCTTCCGCTCATCGTACTTGGCCGCGCAGTTTTTGCTGCGGTCAACCACCACATCAAAATCATACTTCATCGCTGCTTACCTGCCTTTCCTTCTCTGGATTGGGTTTTTATTTCAGGCTGTACGCTTGCCCCTGTTTTAAGCAATCGGCGTGCCGAACTATGCCAGCTTCCGCAATATTATCCGATCTACACAATTTCTACTCTCTGCCTTTGTATAAAACAGATAAAAGCGCCGCCGGACACTCTTACCAGTGTCCGGCGGCGCCCCCGACGCAAGCCGGAGAAACAGGTTAAATCGGTTAAAAAGGTTAAATCGGTCAAACCAATTCAGAGCTTCTCCTCCGTTTCCAGCCGGCGGCACAGAGCCCGGCCAGCTGGGGTGAGCCGTGTGCCCCCTCTCCCCCGGCTCACCCGGGCCAGGCCCGCCTGATCCAGGGCGGAGAGGATGCGCCGCACCTCCTGCTGGGAGCAGGGCAGCCCCGCCGCCTTGGCGGCGGCCAGGATGGCGTCCCGGCCCAGGCTGTGCCCCTCCCGGTCGGCCTGGTAGAGCCGGGAGAGTACAAACCGCTCGTCCTCCTGGGGGCAGTCCGCCAGCCGCGGGGGCTGCGCCCCGGCCCCGCCGGCCTCCGGCAGGCCGGCGGGCAGATAGTGAAAGGTGGGCGGCAGCTCTTCCGGCCCCACCACCGGGCTGCCGGTATAGCTGAAATACTCCACCACGTTGCGCAGCTCCCGGATATTCCCCCGCCACTGGTGGGTGAGCAGCAGCCGCTCCAGCTCGGGCGACAGGGTGAAGGAGGCGCCAATGCCCTTTCGGAAGTGGTCGATGAGCAGCAGCAGATCCCCCTCCCGCTCCCGCAGGGGCGGGATCAGCACGGGCAGGGTGTTGAGGCGGTAGTAGAGATCCCGCCGGAAGGTGCCCTCCTCCACCATCTTGTCCAGGTTTTCGTTGGTGGCTGCCACGATGCGCACGTCCACCGAGACGATGCGGTTGCCCCCCACCCGCATGATCTCCCGCTCCTGGAGCACCCGCAGCAGCTTGCACTGGAGGGCGGTGCTCATGCCCTCCACCTCGTCCAGAAACAGGGTGCCCTTGTGGGCGAACTCGAACAGGCCGGGCTTGCCCCCCTTCCGGGCGCCGGTGAAGGCCCCCTCCTCGTAGCCGAACAGTTCGCTCTCCAGCAGGTTTTCCGGCATGGCGGCGCAGTTGATGGCTACAAAGGGCCCGTTTGCCCGGGGAGAGGCGTTGTGAACCGCGTGGGCAAAGAGCTCCTTGCCGGTGCCCGTCTCCCCGATGAGGAGGACGGGGAGCTGGGTGAGGGACATCTTCTTTAATATGGTGATGCACCGCCGGATGGCCGGTGACTGGCCCACCACGTCGTCAAAGGTGTACTTGGCCCGGTAGCCCTTGTGGAGCAGCTGGCTGCGCAGCTCGTTCTGCCGGTTCTCCGCGTCGCTGAACCGCTGCACCGTGGCAAACGCCCCGATGCAGGCGCCCCCCCGGAGCACCGGCGCCACCGCCACGTTCATGTTGACGCCGTTGGCGCTCACCACCTGGGCGGGCTGGGGGGCCCGCTCGGCCAGGCATCTGGCAAAGGGGACGAAGGGGTACACCTCCGACGCCGGGTGCTGGAGGGCCCGGGCCCCGGGGATGCCGGTGATCTCCTCCAGCTTGTGGTTGCTGGCAAACACCTCTCCCCGCTCGTTGACCCCCACGATACCCTCGTCCAGAATCTCCATGAGGATCTCAAACTGGCTCTCCAGCCGCAGGCCCCTGGCGAACACCCGGTCGAAGCTGTAGGTATTGGCGGCCACATCCCGCTGGTACTGCTCAAACTCCGGGGTCTCCAGCAGCTCCTCGAAGCCCAGGCGGAGGGCCGCCTCGATCATGGTGGAGCTGTCGCACACCCGCTGGCCGATGTCGATGATCTCCCTGGCTCCGGCGGGGACATAGCGGGTCTCCTGGGGGGTGATCACAAAGTCATACTGGCTCATATCCGGCTCCGGCGCACCGGGATGGTAGAGATCGAAGTCCAGCTGGTTCACCCCCAGCTGGTTGAGGCGGGTCACCGCCTCCCGGCACATCTTGTCGCTCAGGTTGACGAACAGAACCTTTTTGCCGGCGGGCAGGGCCTGGAGCCTGTGCACCACGTCCCAGCGGAGGGTGACGTGGATCTCCATCATCTCCCCGTCGATGGGCACATAGCGGTGCATATCTCCCAGGGAGTCGAAGGCGTCGGTGGTGACCATATAGAGGTCGTACTTGCGGGGCATGTGCTCCACCGAGCCGTCCCGCACACTGTAGGAGCACACGGCAATCCGGTCGCCGAAGAGTTTCTGTACCTGCTGGGCATAGAACTGCCCGGCATAGGCATCCAGGGAGATGACCGCCACATTCTTTTTCAAGGGAAGGCCCTCCTTATCTGGCCAATTTCTTTGACCAGTTTAACCGATTTAACACCTATTTTGGCCGCTGCCCGCCCCTTTGTCAAGTCCCAGAGGCCGATTTTCCCCGTTTTTCCCCTCTTTTTCCCGCTGAAATGAGTTGGCACGCCGGTTGCATATCTGTCAGTGCAGAAAACAAAGCCGCCCGGCCGGGGCGACTGAAAAGGAGAGAATCGCAATGAATCAACTGACCAAGGAAGAAATGCTCACCCTGCTGCGCCAGGAGGTTGTCCCCGCCCTGGGCTGCACCGAGCCCGTGTGCGTGGCCCTGTGCGCCGCCGACGCCTACCACGCCATCGGCGGCCAGGTGGTATCCATCAAGATGGAGGTCAACCCCGGCATCTATAAGAACGGCATGAGCGTGGGCATCCCCGGCTTCAACCGGGTGGGCCTGAAGTACGCCGCCGCCCTGGGCGCCTGCCTGGGTAACCCGGAGAAGGGCCTGCAGCTGCTGGAGGAGATCAACAGCATCGTCAGCAAGGAGGCCACCCGCCTGGTGGAGGAGAAGCAGGTCAGCGTCACCATCGCCGAGGAGGAGACTCAGCTCTACGCCCACGCCGAGATCATCACCACCCGGGGCATCGGCATCAGCACCATCCGCAACACCCACGCCAACATCGTCTACACCAGCGCCAATAACCAGGTGCTCTTTGAGAAGGAGTACACCGTGGACGGCGAGGACGCCCTCCATGAGAAGCTCAAGGACATGACCATCTCCCAGATCCGGGAGCTGGTGGACTCCGCCACTGAGGAGGAGCTCTCCTTCATGATGGACGGCGCCGAGATGAACGAGAACCTCTCCGACTACGGCCTGGAGAACCGCCTGGGCATCGGCATCGCCGACACCCTCAAGAACCAGCTGACCACCGACGTGATGGGCTCCAGCCTGATGAGCAACATCATGGTTCGGGTGGCCTCCAGCGCCGAGGGCCGTATGTCCGGCTGTCCCTACGCGGTCATGAGCAGCGCCGGCAGCGGCAACCACGGCATCACCGCCATCATCCCCGTGGTGGAGATGGCCAAGCACGTGGGGGCCAGCAAGGAGGCCACCGAGAAGGCCCTGGCGTTCTCCCACCTGCTCAACGTGTACATCAAGATCTTCACTGGCAAGCTCAGCGCCACCTGCGGCTGCGGCGTGTCCGCGGCGGCGGCCGCCTCCGCCGCCATGGTGTGGCTGCTGGGGGGCGACGACGCCCAGATGGGGGCCGCCATTATCAACATGAGCGGCAATCTGACCGGCATGATCTGCGACGGCGGCAAGATCGGCTGCGCCCTCAAGCTGGCCACCGCCTCCTCCGCCGCGGTGATGAGCGCCTACCTGGCCATGGGCGGCGTGGTGGTCAGCGCCAGCGACGGCATCTGCGCCTCCACCCCCGAGCAGGCCATCCGCAATATGGGCCGGGTGAGCAACCCCGGCATGGTTGCCACCGACCGTACCATCCTGGACATCATGATGGAGAAGGACGAGGGCTGAGCTGGTTCCCATGCCCGCCTGAGTCAAGATCTCCGGCTAAGCCGCAATCTCATTAAGATAAGGAACAGACCAGACTGTCTCGCATACAGTCTGGTCTGTTCTGCAAATATTTGAAAGAGGATCTATCTGCATATGCAGCCGATCCCAAACGGGATTTCATACGCAGCCGCAACTACATCGGCCTTCGTTCAGCAGCGGGGAAGGCTCCTTCCTGCTGCCTTCGAAGAGATCTTGCGCCGGTTTACTTCCGAAAACCGTCCCATACGAAGGTGGAACGGGTACACACTGCTGGCAGTGGATGGTTCCCATGTGCAGATTCCAAGCAACGTTCACGACAAGATGACCCACTTTAACAGCACCAAAGATGGACGCGGATACAACCTGCTGCATTTGAACGCTCTGTATGACTTGAAAAATCAACTCTATCTGGACGCTGTCATACAAAACGGCCGAGAGGAACACGAATCTCGGGCACTTGCGGAGCTGGATGACCGGTCCTGGCTCAAAGAACCGGCCATCCTTATAGCGGACTGCGGCTATGAGGCATACAACAACACAGCTCATATAGAGCAGAAGAACTGGAACTATCTGATCCGCGCAAAAGCATACTTTCAGGGCTTAAGCTGCCTGATACACCGGGATTCCATGTCGTTTTCAGCTATTTCCTGCCCAAACGCCTCACAAACCGTATCCGCCGGGAGCCTCAGAAATACCGTTGGATTCCCAGCAAGGTTTGTTTCGACTATATCAGGAACGCAAGCGATGCATTGTATACCATCTCCTTCCGAGTGGTCAGATTTGCAGTCAAAGAGGGCCTGTACGAGACTGTGATCACCAATCTTCCAGCAGACCGCTTCCCACCTCCGCTACTCTGCGCGCTTTACCACAAACGCTGGGGAGTCGAGACATCTTTTCAGGACTTGAAGCACACCCTGGCATTGACACACTTTCATGCTAAAAAGCGCCCATTCATTGAGCAGGAGATCTTCGCCAAAATGACGCACTATAATTTCGCCGCCCTGTTTCATCTCCAGAATGTCTTTACGCAACCGAAGGGCCGGCATCTCTGCCGTATCAACGCCACCTTTGCCACTCACATTGCACGGGAATTTCTGCTTGATTTCGTTCCCGCTGCCATAGTAGAGCCTTTGATGGCAAAATTCCTGCTCCCTGCACGCCCTGGACAGCAAAAACCAAGAAATATGCGCGTAAAGGCGAGGACGCTTAAGGAAACTTTTTTGAAGTGAGGATAAGTAGCGTAATGTACGAAAGTAGGCTCGTATCGTATCCATCGTATCAGCCGCCATAGGCGGTCTATCTTCCGGAGGCCGTGCCGCCGGATAGATAGATGGATCAGTATCGCTCAGATCAGTCTTTTTATTATCAGTATTGATTGTGTCCGATTTTCGGAAGTCAAGAGTTCCGGTTTTCGGAAGTCTTGACTTCCTCTTTCCGGATGAAGTTCTTGACGTAGATTTTTGTGGGTCGGCCCTGGCCCTGCTTCTTGCGCTCGATCAGGCCCACCTTGTCCAACTCGGTGAACAGGGACACCGCCTTGTTATGGCCGCAGCACATCGCGTCCATTGCTTCTTCCAACGTGAAGTAGATAAACACGCGCTCCTGTTCGTCCAGCCAGTTGTTGCGTATGGACAGCCCCATGCGATCCAACATCAGGCCATACAGGATTTTCGCGTCTGCTGTTATCCGCCGGAAGCCGGGGTCGGTAAACAACACCTTCGGAATCCGGTAAAAGGTATATTGCTCTGCCTCGGTTCCGTAAAAGTAATCCAATGCACCCGGCTCGGCCATGTTTTCACCCCCTTCCTGGGGACAGCTATCCAGAAATGGGTGCAAAAAAGGGACACCGTTCAAAACAGTGTGCCTTTTTTGTGCATTGTGCTTGAAACCATTGCCCGTTTAGCCGTCTGTCTGCACAATTTTGTTCTTTCCTTATGCGTCACCGGCTAAAGCGTCCGGCCTCTTTTCAGTACCGGATGATTTGAGAACGCTTTATATTTATTTTTTGTGGAGGATAACTCCGTGTTTTTGTCATGCCCTCTTTCTTGCTGCGTGTATTTGCTAAGCCGCCTCCGGAGTTTTTTCCCGAAGGCGCTGCGTTGGAGTGCTTATCTTAATGAGATTACGGCTTAGCCAGAGGTTGCCTTTGGTGCCACCAAGGTAAGCGGAAACGCGTCCCTACGCCTGATAAGGTAGAATAGGGGACCTGTTGACAAAGATAAAATGTGGGCTGAGAAATAATAGTCTCAGCCCACATTTTATCCATATATATTGCAGAAAAGATGGCATTGGCCATCCTCTTGAGGTTTAATGCCATGGCAGACAGGAGGCATTCCTCGTTTGCTGCGAGAATGCCTCGTTTCCTAATTTTTAAAAGGTTATGCTCTCTTTTCATAGCGGCAAAACTGCCTTCGACCCATATTTTCCGTTTTCTCATCATGCACAGGTATTCCGGGGTATTGACCCTTAAATGCCCTCTGTAAAACGCGGGATAGCAGCTGCTGGCCAAAATTCTTCTGCGCACCCCGGTCGTATTAAAACAAGTCTTACGGGAAGTGCATTTCTGGCAGACATCTCCCTGCACCTGGTAACAACGAAGATATTTCCCTGTGGACTTATTGCAGTTCAGACGGTGATATGGAAGAGATTGTCCCATTGGGCAAATAAATGTATCCTGTTGCGGATCATATGAAAACCCATATTTACTTGGGTCATTGGGAAAGCGGATGCGGGAATGTAACCGGTAATTCCCAATAGTTCCAACCCCCTGTGAACAGCACCAGTGTCGTACCCTCTGTCTAAAGCAACTTTCTCCATAGACAGGCCCAACTGCTTTTTCTGCCGTTCCAGATGCCGCAAAACCAAAAGGCTTTCTTTTTCATTTGCCGGGAATACATCGGCCCCTGTAATGATCCCATGTTTACAATCTACGGTCGCTTCCAAGAGGTACCCCACACCTCGTTTGCTCCCGTGGTGGATATAGCCACACGCAGAATCTGTTGTGCTGGTTGTAATCTTCTTTGTGACCGTGCGGATTGGGGGTTTCTTGAACCCTGGCTGTGATGCAAGTTCTTGATCCAAATCGTCAAGATAACTCAGCAT